>JAKSTB010000020.1 GCA_024402815.1 Alphaproteobacteria bacterium
TCATTATTTACAATTACCAGATTATGTAACGCCACATGCCCTGCGTCATACTTTTGCAACTGCGTTGTTGGCTGGCGGTGCAGATTTGCGCAGCATCCAAGAATTATTGGGACATTCTTCGCTGTCCACTACACAATTATATACCAAGATAAATATGACAGATATAATGGATGTATATAAACACGCACATCCTATGGCTGACGAATAACAAAAAACCGCCGATTTGGCGGTTTTTTGTTATATGTTTTTATTATTTTTTCCAGAAAGCAAATCCAGAACGTTTTTCTTTGTGTTCTTCACGATTTTTTCTGTCTTCTGTTGCACGACGGCGTTCTGCACGACGTTCATGAAATCTTCTGGCAGATTCTTCATCACGTTGAATCAATTTTAATGTTGTAACAGATAATTTATCGTTACGAACTTCTTCTTCGAATTCAACGATATCGTTTTCATTCAAGAAACGAATATCTGCTGCCTTTAATGCACTGGAATGAACAAATACATCATCTGTGTTTCCATTTTCATTTGGAGTATCTGGTGTAATAAATCCAAAACATTTTTTACCGTTGTACCATTTAACCTTTCCCTGACGCATGACAAAATCCTTTCTAATATACTTTGTTACGGCTATTGCGTATACCATCAATAACCTTATCCATATTGTACATCAAAATGGGGTCTTAAAGCAAGCAAATAACTATTTGATATTATTCACAACGATATAATTATTCTGCATCTTTATAGTAACGTTGTAATTCGTTCATTATAAACGAGAAGAATTTGCCAGACATTGTATCATCAAAACATTCTGACATATCACCAATAAAAGGCATTGCAGATATTAAAATAAAACGTGCCATCCATCTAAAAATACGAATTTCTTGGTCTTTGTCCAATTTTAATGGCGCGTTTTCTACAAAGAAAACTTCGTTATTTACAGCCGTATCAACTTTCTTTAATATATCATCAACAACTTTTTGTGGATAACAAATATCGGACAGACGGGGGAATCCTTCGAATAACATATCATCATTACCAGAACTGTATAAAATGTTCCAACCTATTCTGTCGAACAAATCTGCAACACAATAATTTATCATTTTATTGTATTTTTTCACACCTTGGGTGTGTATTAATTCAGTTTGTTCTTCTATCTTAATCAAAGATGTTTTACTTTTTCTGGATTTTTCGTAGGCATTATGTGTTTTGTGTTCAAATTCAAAAAAAGTTCGCACCTGGCAGATAATTTCCATTGGAACAATTTTATCTTTGTCGCCTATGTTTAATATCAATTTAGCATCACGATAGCCACGAGGATTTAATACATCAAAGAATTTATCACGAACCTCTAAAATATTATCTGTCCACGTATCACAAATACGATTGATAAATGTACGTGCCTGGGGAACCAAATCAAATAAACATTTAATACGCCATACGTCTCTTAATCTTTTGTATGGAGGTCTGATTTTATCCAATTCACGAACCAAATCTGCTGCGATTTGTCTGTGTTCTGTACCGATAATTCCCAACACAGCCACAGATGCATCAGATATAAATGTTTTTGCAAATAATTCACGAATTTTTTCACAAACTGCAACCGCAGACGCAACACGTCCCGTATCTGCAATTATCTTGTAAACAGCATCACAAACTTCATCTGTGTATTTTGGATAGTATTTATTTGTTATTTTATCGATAGCGCGATTTACATGCTTTTGTGCACCAACAATAACTGTAACGATAGAAGATACCGCTGTATCAATTTTATGGCCGTTATCGGTCATAAAAAATTGATTACGCATGGGGTCTGTATCCAATCTATGATTAACCAAATATGGCGATAATGGATTTATCTCTGAAATCGTGATTGCTTTGTTTATAATAGAATCTGATTCGTAATTGTATGCACGCACAGATGCTTTTGGCGCACCAAAACATTTACCGATGTATAAAAACACCTTGCGAAAAGAATCCATAGAATTTGAATATAATTTTTCCAAATATTCACGCGTTACCATATCTATACGCCCTGATTCTTGGGCATTTTTGATAACACTTAAACATTTTTCTTCGTTTGATTTTACAAGTTCCAAAACAGACTGTTTTGTATCGTTCATCATAGATTCCTTTCTGATTTTAACCTCATGATATAACAAAATTTTCAACACGCAACTTTAATTTTTTCTTATATTAATACTATTATAAAAAATACTTGCATTATGGAAAAAAGTATGTCAAAATACATTCCGCAATGCGAGCGTAGCTCAGTTGGCTAGAGCGCAACCTTGCCAAGGTTGAGGTCGAGGGTTCGAGCCCCTTTGCTCGCACCAAAATTTTGGGTGCACAGCAGAAAATAGAAAAAGTAGACAAATAATGAAATTTATTAAACGCATTTTAAATTAAACTGTGCGACCATCAAGAATCGACGGACGCACGGTTTGTGCGTTCGTTTTTTTTATGCAACACAACAAAAAGGAAAAACGATGTCAGAAACAGAAAACACAACAATATCTACAAACGAATTAGAAGCGCGTATGCAAAAGGCGGAAAATATTCGCATCCGTGACGGTGTTGTATGGAAAGATAAATTTGATCGCAGCCACAAGATTGCCGAAGCGCGCACATTACCAGATGGCAGTGCGGTTAAATTATGTGGACGTGTGACGGCTTTAAGATGGCTGGGTAAATTGATGTTTGGTCGCCTTTATGACATCGAAGGTGAAATTCAATTTTCTATGTCGCGTGAAGAAATAGGCGAACAAGATTACAAATTTATGAAATCAAACGTTGATATGGGGGATTTTATTGGTGTTACTGGGGAATTGTATCATACAACAGCGGGCGAATTGACTGTCCGTGTTTCTCATTATGATATTTTATCAAAGGCTTTGCGTCCGTTGCCCGAAAAATTTCATGGTTTGACAGATATGGAATCGCGCTATCGCCAACGCTATTTAGATATCATTTCAAATTCAGATTCGCGAAATGCTTTGCTGGGGCGTTTTAAAATGACGCAAAATTTGCGCGATTTCATGAATAAAAATGGATTTTTAGAAATTGAAACCCCAATTATGCAAAATATTGCATCCGGGGCGGCGGCAAAACCGTTTGTCACACATCATAATGCACTGAATGCAGATTTTCAGTTGCGTATTTCGCCTGAATTGTTTCTAAAAATGGCAATAGGCGCAGGTTTTGACCGTGTTTACGAAGTTGCCAAAGATTTTCGTAACGAAGGTATGGATGCTATGCATTTGCAAGAATTTACAATGATAGAATGGTATGCGGCATATTGGGATTACAAACGCAATATAGATTTTACCTGGGAAATGATTACAGATTTAATTATGAAAGCGCGCGGAACGCTTCAAATTGAATACCAAGGGACAAAACTCGATTTTTCAAAATATGAAATGATAGATTATACCGCAAAAATGAACGAATTGTTTGGTTGCAATATTCTTGATTTCGAAGACGTTGATATTTTGCGTCAAAAACTGGTAGACGAAGGTATGTTCCCCGCGTCTGAATTGGAAGATTTGAAATCTTTGGCTACTTTGGTCGATTATGTATACAAACGTAAAATACGCAATCAAATTGTCCAGCCAACATTTTTATATAATTATCCGACATATATGGTGCCTTTGGCTCGTCATAACAGCGAAGATGACAGACGTCTGGATATGTATCAATTGTTGGTATATGGTGGCGAATTATGCAAGGGTTATTCTGAATTGGTGAACCCAATTCACCAGGTCCAGGCTTTCGCAGACCAAGCGAAAAGTATCGCGGACGGGGAACAAGAAGCTTTCAATCCTGATAATGATTTTGTTCGTGCGATGGAACATGGTTTTCCACCGATATCTGGTGTCGGATTAGGAATCGACAGATTGGCAATGATAGTATTTAATCAACCAACCACACGAGATGTTATTTTATTCCCAATAATGAAATAAGCAAAACAATCTTAATACAATATATTTGCGAAAAGAAAAATTTGGTATATGATATATGTAATAAACCAAAGGAATCTGGGATAAAAAATCTGACATACGGGTCAGATGCGATTTTAGCGACGAACCGTAACGAAGAAAAAAATCTGGAAATCATCCGCGCAGCCAAGTGCATTCATTAATTTTTGATTAATCTCTGTTTTTGATTCTTGTTTCAACATGTTATCCCTTTTTATTTGGTCAAAGTTTACTTTTGTTTATTATTATTCAACAACTGTTTGTTTATATCATAGTATCGCAAAGAATCAAGTGTATATTGTTTTTTTGCAACATCTAATCGTTGACGCATTATTTCGGTTTGCTTCTTTATTTCTGTTGTGCTGAGTTCGCTATTTTTTACTATCCAATCTAAAAAACAAACACCCAAAGAACAAAAAACAACCACAGCAACTATGATACAGCCCATTCCAGACACTTCTACGGTATTGTTTATATTAACATCCCTATGTTCCATATATACCACCTTTTTTTTATTTAAAACCAGTTCCATGGTTGCAAAACTTTTAACAGTCCCATTGCTGTCCGTTTATCTGCAAATGTGTGTCCACAACGCGGACATACCAAGAATGGTGCTATCATCGCTTTGGCCTTTTTAAATGCCATCATCCAAGCCAACAGACCAACTACCCAGACCAATATAACCATAACCCATGCGACCATATTAAAGTTATGATTGACCGTGTCTGTCAAAGCTTTGACAACGCTGACGTCTGATTTTTCCAAATCATTGTAAATCTTGGTTGCTACACCCCACGAAGATGGGCGCCATGGATAAACATGTTTAATACCATAATTAGTCAACAAAGTTGTACCCAATCCGCCTGAATTTTTATCAATCTGTTTTTTGATTGCTTCATCAACAATTTTATCAACTTCTATTTGGGAAACTTTGACCAATTCGGTTTTCACAGAATCTAATTTTTTATTAACTGCATCCGCCACAGAATCAACTTTGGCTATGTTTTTATCGGCAGCTGCAACCATTTTGTTAGTATCAGCAACTACTTTATCTACGCCTGATGTTTTTACACCGAATTTATTAATCAACCCTGTTAATTTAGAAACTTTGTTTGTCTCTTCTTTGACTTTGTTTGTTTGATTTTTAGCTTTAGCAGTGGTATCTGTTACTTTATCAACACCAGATTCAACAATTTTAACTTTTTCAATTGCGATACCGATTGGTTTTTCAAGATTTATTGCATCTTTGATTCCATCCAGCATGCGTTCATATTGTTTTGCAATATTTCTTTGCAAATCAAAGAACAAAGATACAACCATAGATTTTTTAATTGGTGCTGAATATGTGTTTTTTACATATAAGGGGAACCACACAATAAACGCAACCCATACGATTGAAACTATCGCGAATATGCGTTTAGTCCATGTTATAACAGATGTTTTTTTCTTTACGGTTTTTGCACCGTGCATATCGATAACTTCGATATCTTTTTTCTTTGCCATTTTTGTCCTCCCTTTATTTTTGGTTTGTTTTAATTGCATCAGTTATTTCGTTAAAGCAATTTATTCTGGTTTGATTGACCTTTCTGTATTCTTCATATTGTTCTCTTTTATCTTTTGCGAATCCGTTAAAGAAGTTAGAACTTTGTGCATATAAATCTGCATCTGTTTTTGAAACAAACGCAGTAATTTCAACCGTAGCAAACCCATAAGGATTAAATCCGTTTGTGATATCTTCTGGTTTTATCAATAAATTATATACATAATGCAAACCATTTAGTTTATCTATTCTGCATGTTTCCAAAACAACATCTAAATTTGTTGGTGACACAGGTACAGGAGTTTGTTTATCCTGTTGTAATCTTTGTAATTCTGCATCCCTGTCATATGGTTTTGTTTTGCCTTTTGTTTCTCTGTTTAAATATGTTCCCAGATAAATACTGTTTTTAAGATAATTTTCGCCATTTTCTATCGTTGGTTTTGTATAATCGATTGGTGCAATCATACTGCGCCACATATCTTGATATTCAATCACAGCATGCATTACATCAAACATCATATCTGCAATGAAAGGTTTTTTGAAACGCAATTTATCTTTGCTGATTTTTCTATCAAATTGTTCAAAATCTTCATCCCCATGCATTTGTGTCACAGTTACCAAATTATTGAACATATTATCTTTGCGATTAATACTAATTACGAAAGAATCTGAAACACAGGCTTGTGCAAATTTATCATTAAACATCATCATGTTAGTCCTTTTTTTTGTCATTATATTTTAAAATAAAATCTTGTTTAAATTCTTGGAATTTACCCTGTTCTATGCTGTCACGAATACCGCGCATTAAATCTTGATAGAACCATAAATTATGTTGTGTTAATAACATAGCCCCCAACATTTCGTTGCATTTAACCAAATGATGAATATATGCACGCGATAATTTACATGCAGGACATCCGCAATTTTCATCCAACGGGCGTTCATCATCTGTGTATTTTGCATTACGCATATTCATTGTGCCGTGTCTGGTAAATGCCTGGGCTGTGCGTCCTGCACGTGTAGGCATAACACAATCAAACATATCGACACCGCGTTCAACCGCCCCCAATATATCCAGCGGGGTTCCAACACCCATTAAATAACGTGGTTTATCTTCTGGTAAAAACGGTGTAACGGTTGCAATCATATCAAACATAACTTCTTGAGGTTCACCGACGGCCAACCCGCCAATTGCATACCCGTCAAAGCCAATTTCTGTTAATGCTTTGGCTGATTTTTCACGTAAATCTTTGTAATCTGCCCCCTGGACGATACCAAAGATTCCATAACCATCACGATTTACAAACGCATCTTTGCTTCGTTTTGCCCAGCGCGTAACCATATCTACATTTTTTTCTGCACGTTCGCGGGTTGTGGGAAGGTGTAAACATTCATCCAAAACCATTGTGATATTAGAACCCAATTGGTGTTGAATATGAACAGAATCTTCCGGTCTTAAAAAATGTTTAATTCCACCGTCAATATGAGATGTGAATTCCACACCCTCTTCTTTCATTTTAACCAGATTGGATAAAGACATAACCTGGAAACCACCGCTGTCGGTTAAAATGGGCCCCTGCCAACCACCAAATTTATGCAAACCACCCATTTTTTCAACTAAATCACCACCTGGTCGCATCATTAAATGATAGGTATTTCCCAAAATAACCTGGGTTCCAGTGGCCGCAACCATATCCATAGTTAAACCTTTGACTGTAGCCGCAGTTCCAACCGCCATAAAAGTCGGTGTTTCAAAATTTCCATGTGCAGTTTCCACACTGCCCCTGCGAGCATTACCGTCTTTGGCAATAAGATTATATTTTAATGACATGGTTATTCTTCCTTGTTCTTTTTAAACAATAAACAACAATCACCATAACTGAAAAAACGATATTTTTCATCGACTGCGTGTTTATACGCATCTTTCATGTTTTCCAAACCTGCAAATGCAGACACCAACATAAACAATGTTGATTTTGGTAAATGAAAATTAGTCAACAATACATCGACCGCACCGAATTCATACCCCGGTGTGATAAAGATGTCGGTTGTCTGACATATAGGCATAACACGATTGTATTTTACCCGCCCCAAGTTCCCTATATTTTTTAACATCAATTGATGTGCAGATTCAAGCGTGCGCATAGATGTTGTACCGACCGCTATGACACGGGTCGCGTTGTTGATTATATCGGCCTGTTCTGGCGTGATACAACACCATTCACTGTGCATTTTATGTTGTGATAAATCTTCGGTTTTAACCGGCATCCAAGTTCCAGCCCCAACATGTAATGTTATTTTAACAATTTTTGCACCACGGTTTTCTATTTCTTGCAATAATTCATCTGTGAAATGCAGGCCCGCTGTGGGCGCCGCCATAGAACCCAAAGGTTGCGCATATACAGTTTGATAACGTTCACGATCTTCGGTTTCTTCTTCGCGTTTCATATACGGTGGCAACGGCATTTTGCCGACCCGATTTAAAACATCAAAAACATTATCACAGTTAAATTTTAGCAACAAGCCACTTTCGAAATCTTTATCAACAACAGTAATTGTTGTGTCATCATCCATCGTCAAAGTGTCGTCAATATTTATTTTATTAAACTTTTTACACAATCCCCACCAGGTTTTATCATCAACCGCAGTATGTAAAGTAATTTCATAACCAGAGGCATCAAATCGCCCCGGTATAACACGTGAATTATTGAAAACAACCACATCACCAGGTTTCAAATAATCCAGAAAATCACGAATATGTTTGTCATGTATATTTTCGCCATCTACAACCAACATACGTGAAGCATCCCTGTCGTGCAGTGGATGCGACGCAATTAGTTCAGCTGGTAATTCAAAATCAAAATCTGATGTATGTAACATTATCTTTGTCTTTGATTATTAATACTATCCTTAAGATGTTGAATGTATTTTTGTTGGTCTTGTTTTTGTTTTCTAATTTTTCTGTTATTTATTGTATCTTCGTCAATGGTGATATAACAATAGGCCCCTGACTCATTATATATTGCCCATATACCATGGTTAAACTGCAGATTTTGAACGTATAACTTAATAGGATCACCATCGCTACTAATTATGCAAAAATCTATTGTATCGCCCTTGTGCAGATAAGGTAAGATATCGGGCATAGGGTCATTTTTTGAATATTTATACGGTAAAACAACCAATCTATCTTCATGGGTATAAATATCTTCTAAAAGCACATAATCTTTTCCCAAAGAGGTTATTTCGTTTTTAAACATACCCTTCACACATGCAGACATAATCAGACTTACTGCTGGAACCATCATTGCCATTTTATAACTTACTTTCATTTTATCTGCCTTGTTCTTTCTGAAATTTGATACTACTTATACTATCCCTGTAATATTTCAATTTTTTTGATCTATTTCTATTATTCTTTGTTTATCATCTTTAATATCTTTCACTAATAATTTATTTTCCGATATAGCTTCTACAACATTTGGATGTTTGTTTCCACACCCAGAAAACATCATTACAGCAATGAAATACAAACTAATTAACTTTTATTTTGATTTTATATTGTTTTTCATACATTTAACCTTATTATTTGAACTCTAACCCCTGGTCTGTATAATTTTCAGCCGTTTCTTCCCAATTTTCTTCTACACGCACAAACAGATGCAACCGTGCATTTACACCCCATTGATTTTGAATATCTAAACGGGCTGCGGTTCCTATTTTCTTTAATTGTTCACCGTTGCGACCTATGACTATTTTTTTGTGTGCCTGGTTTTTTACAACTATTTTTTGATATATTTCTAAAACACCTTCGTTATCTGTTTCTACTTTTTCAGTAACAACATTGATATGATACGGCAATTCTTGGTGAATATATTTATAGATTTTTTCACGGGTCAATTCTGACAAATATAACATGTCCGGAACATCACTGGCATCCGTTGCATCAAATAAATATGGTGATTCAGGTATGACATTGGCCAGGGACTTTAACATTTGATTTATACCATCATTTTTTAGTGCAGAAATCATAAATATCTCGTTGAAACTGGCCATATTTGTTAATCGGGCAACCATTGGCAATAAATCGGTTTTAGAAATTGCATCAACTTTATTTAATGCCACAAACAGATTGGAATGGTCTTTGATTTTTTCCACCAAATCACGAACGGTTTGGGTGATACCTTTTTGTGCATCAATTAACAACAAAACTGCGTCTGCTTCATCCATAGCAGACATAGCGGCAGATACCATTGCCCTGTCCAAACGACGCGCAGGTTTAAAAACACCGGGCGTATCAACAAAAATCAATTGTTTGTCCCCAACCATTTTGATAGCACGCAGACGTGTTCTGGTGGTTTGGACTTTGTGGGAAACTATAGAAACTTTGCGCCCCATAATTTGATTTAACAATGTTGATTTACCCGCATTTGTCGGGCCAATAATTGCAATAAAACCTGAATATGTTTTCTTCATAAGTTATACAATAGCACACGATTTGAAAAAATAAACAAAAATCTTGATAAAATCAAAACTTTATGTTAATTATCTACCTGAAAGGAGAGACCAAACAAAAAGGCGTAAAAAAAATGCAGTTAACCGGTCCAAAAATTAAAGAAACAATAGAAACACCCAATCCAGAAAATCCAAATAGCAGTCCAAATATTGTTATTGACCCCTTTTTTGAAGAATGTCTGGGGTCTAACAGTTATGATTTACATTTGGCGCCTGTGTTAAAAGTTTACAAACAAACAATTCCACAGGGGATGAAACCTGTTATAAAATACGACACAAACAAACCATTATCAGAATATTCTATGCGTGATTGGTTTGAAACACCTCAGACATATGAAGATTACACGTTAAGACCGCATCTTTATGACCAGCGCAACCCAAAATTTTTGTTAGACCCAGCTAAGGAAACAGAAATCATCGAAATTAAAATGCCTTTATCAGGTGTAATTTTGAATCCACTTATTGGATATCTGGGTTCAACAGTAGAATATACAAAAACATATAATTTATTCCCATACATAGATGGTAAATCCAGTACAGGTCGCAATTTCATACTTAACCATCACACCGCAGGTCGTGGTGATGATGGTTTTGTAGGACATTGGACGTTGGAAATTCATACTTTGTATCCAACTGTTGTTTATCCTGGTATGCGTATCGGTCAGATTTATTACGAAAAATTTGAAGGCGCACGACAACCGTATCATCTTAATTCTGCAAGCCATTACAAAGACCAGAAAGATGCGACACCTGCTGCACCTGTGCCTGTTGATCCTTGCATTATCCAATTTCTTATAAAACAACACCAATTATAAAAAATGCCCATTTGGGCATTTTTATTTTAACTTTTTCGTCCATTCATTATCTGGGAAATTCTTTTTCAACATATCTGCATAACCGGCCGCTTGTTCGGGCAGCCCAATCGCGTTATAACATTCGGTTAAACGAAACATTGCTTCGGGTGTCATAACTGTTTCTTGGGCAGTTGTTACAACCGATTGAAATCTGGTTATAGCAGATGTCCAATTCTTATTTTGCATATCACTGCGCGCTGCATACATTACCTTGCCAGCAATATAGTTTTTCAAAATCATGATTTTATTTTTTGCGTTTTCGGCATATTCTGATTTTGGGAAACGTTCAACCAATTGTTGAAAAGATTGCAAAGCATATACAGACATTCCAGGATCACGACGAACATCACTGACCTGGCGATAATAATCCATACCACGCAAATACATCATATAAGGAACATCTTTGTGGCCTGGATGAAAACGCATATATCTGTCGATTGCCAATATAGAACCTGCAAAATCTTTGTCCATATATCTGGTATAAGCCATCATAACCAACGCATCTGCTGCCCATGGACTGGCAGGATATTGAGATTCAGCAATTTGAAATAATTCGGCCGCTTCTTCATAATCTTTCTTGTTAAATTCTTGGTATGCAGATTGATAAATATCTTCCAATGGGCGTTCTGGGGCTATTTCTTCTGTGCCACCACATCCCGCCAACATTCCACATACACAAACACACAAAACTAATTTTTTCATACTTGAAATTCCTTACTTAAACGCAGTATAATTAAACACAAGAAAAAATAAAAGCAAAAAATAGGTTTTTATCATGAAACTTGGAAAACATATATTCGGTGTCGGTGTTATGACAGGCATCAGTCGTATATTCGGTTTTATTCGCGATATGTTGATTGCGCGATTCTTGGGTGCTGGCAGATTATCTGATATTTTCTTTGCTGCGTTTAAATTACCTAACCTGTTTCGTGATTTGTTAGGCGAAGGCGCCCTGTCCGCTATCTTTATTCCAATGTACACTGATATTGATAAAGACAAAGGTTTTGCAGAAAATGTCTTTTCTTGGTTGATGGTTATATTGTTAGGACTGACAATTATATTCGAAATAGCAATGCCTTTGGTCGTATGGGCTTTGACACCCGGATTTTCAGCAGAACCTGGTAAGATGCAATTAACTGTGTTGATTGCCCGTATTATGTTCTTCTATGTCATATTCATATGTGGTGCTGCGTTTTTATCTGCGGTATTAAATGCACATTCCAGATTCTTATTGGCGGCATTTATGCCGGTTATGTTAAATTTAATGTTGATTGGTGCGTTGGCTGGTTCTTTATGGTACGGCAATCAATATATTATCTACATAATCGCGGCAACGGTGGTTTTGTCGGGTATTATACAATTCTTTACTCTGTGGTGGCGCATCAGGCGAAAAAATTTTGGTCTGCGGTTAATTGTTCCCCATTGGAACGGGCAAATTAAAAGTTTGTTCAAAAGATTCTGTGTCAGTTTGGTCGGTTCTGGTTTTTATCAAATAACCATTATTATTGGAACTTTGGTCGCCAGTTGGCAATCAGGTGCTGTGTCATGGCTGTATTATTCGGACAGAATGATTCAATTACCATTTGCCATAATTGGTTTAGCGGTGGGAACTGTGCTGATTTCATCTATATCCAAAGCATTGACCGATAAAAATATGCGCAGTGTTTATATTCAACAAAATTCTTCTATTCGCAGATCTATGATGTTGATTATTCCATGTATGGTTGGTTTGTTCGTATTAGCCGAACCAATTATTCGTATTTTATTTCAACATGGCGCGTGGACACCTGAATCAACCCGTGCGGTTGCATTGGCTATTAAAATTCAATGTTTGGTATTGCCTGCAATGTTAATCAGCCAGATTTACAGCAAAACCCTGTACGCATCCCAAGATGTTAATACACCCGTGAAAACCAGTATGGTATCTTTGGGTGTGGCATCTGTGATTTATTTAGCTCTGTTCCCATTTATCGGTTATTTATCAATACCAGTTGGAGTCGTTGTCAGTGGATATGTAAAAAATTATTTACTGGGTCGGGTTTGCAGAAAACGCGAATTAATCAAAACAGACAAAAAAACTTTTGTTTCTATGGCGGTGTTTGGCGTTGTTGCTGGAATCTTAGGCGGTATTTTATACATGGTTGATATTTCTAATATTTGGGTGTTGGGCGGTGCTATGGCTGTGTTTGCCGTTCTGTATTTACCAACCGCATTTATCATTGACAGACGCATTATAAAATAAAATTTGCAAGTCAACTTTTTTTATGATAAAATGTAGGATATGAAAGGCAAAACGGGATTGCCCGCAAAAGGAGTGAGAACATGAAAAAATTTATATCTTTGGCAGTATTATCCGCTTTAGTAACAGGATGTATGGAAACAGGTTATGAAAACAATACCTCTTCATATGGTTATGAAGGCTTTGGTGAAGAACAACTGCAAACATCTGGCGCTAATTTGAATGATGATGCATATTTGATGGCTGCTGCACCAAAATATTTGATTGGTACTTCCTATAAAGTGGAAGATGTCCAATACATCCCAGCAGAAGATTTAACATATAATCAAACAGGTATCGCAGGTATTATTCCTGTGGAATTAGATGGTTCAAAGACCAGCAACGGTGAAACATTTAATTCAAAACAATTGACCGCAACCAGCAAAACATTGCCTTTGCCTTCTATTGTTCGTGTGACAAATTTGGACAATGGTAATTCAGTTGTTGTTCGTGTTAATACACGTGGGCCATTTGTAAACACACGTATCATGGATTTGTCCGATGCTGCTGCACAACAAATTGGTTTGACCAATCAATCCAAGGTTCAAATTCAAATTTTGGCACCACAATCTATTGCTGTAAAGAAAGCAACATTGGGTGAAGCCACAGAACCAACACCATTGGTCAAAGAAGAAGAAAAAGCAGAACCAGTTCAAGCTGCGCCAGTTGTAACAGGCGATTACATGGTTCAGGTTGCTGCAGTGTACAGCGAAGATAACGCAAATGCATTGGCAAAAGAATTGACTTCCTATGGCGATGTCAAAGTTATCCAAGAAGGCGATATGTACAAAGTTCGCTTTGTCAATTTGGATGCTGCAAATGCCCGTCGTATCTTAGATTCTTTGCGTAAAGACAAAGGTATGGCACCTGGTTTGTTGAAAAAGACAGGTGAATGGGTTAATGCAGACAGCATTTAATCGTTAATAACCTATTTCGAAACCGCCCGTTTGGGCGGTTTTTTGTTCTTGATTTACATGTGTTTTATTGACTAAAATCAACATGAAAGTCAAAGGAATATATTCATATGCGTTTCTTGTTTTTATTTTTAGCATGTTTATCGTTGGTTGGTTGCAACAGCATATATTTAAAACCAAACACTTTGGATAAAAACGGTGTAATTTATACCCCACGCGGTGGATATTCCATGCAAAGATCTTTGAAACAAGTTATGGATGAACGCGGTTATAAAACGCATGTTGGAAAATTAAAATCAGTTATAGAACGTGATTCAAGTGACACAGAGATATATTCTCAACCAAACAATATTCGCTATTCAATTATTATCAAAGAGCGCCCTGAAATGTTGCGTCCCGTCTGGTGCATATTTAATGGTTTTTGGTGGTGGAATTTTAATTTGGCTATATCAGACCGCAAAACTGGCACAGAAATATTATCGTGGCGCGGTCGCGGATGTCAAAACAGTTCGCTTAGAAAATTAAATGAAATATTGGACGAATTAGAAATTAAAAAAGATAAATAAAAAACCGCCGATTTGGCGGTTTTTTATCAGTTTAATTTTAATCTTTGACTGTATATTCACAGAACCCTTCGTTGGTATCACAACGAGTTATAATACCTTCGCTGATAAAATATCCCTGGGTATGCAGACATGCTGGGCAAACCTTTGGTGCTTCGGTGCCAATGTGCCAATTGCCACAGTTTGTACAACGCCACATAACGATTTTATCAGATTTGAATATAGTTCCATTTTCGATGGCTTCTGCCAAGGCACGAAAACGTGATTCATGATAACGTTCTGCATAACCAATGTTTTTCAACACATCGGCGATAGCTGTGAAACCTTCCTGGGCTGCTATTTGTGCGAATTTTGGATACATATCTGTATTTTCTTCATGTTCGCCATATGCAGCAGCTTTCAAATTTTCCAATGTATCGCCTATTTTTCCAGCTGGGAAATTAGCTGTGATTTCAACTTGGCCACCTTCCAAATATTTGAACAGGCGTTCTGCGTGTTCTTTTTCTTGGGCTGCAGTTTCTTCGAAAATCTTTGCGATTGCTTCATATCCGTCTTTTTTTGCCTGGGAAGCAAAGAAAGTATAACGATTGCGTGCCTGGGATTCACCAGCAAATGCAATCAATAAATTTTTTTCTGTTTGAGTTCCTTTTAAAGATACCATTTGTTCTCCTTTTCATTTTTCATTTGTAAATAATTTGTATAACAAACAATTAAAAATCAATTTCTGTCATGTTGTTACACCTTTGTCATTTACACATGCTATCAAAATTATGCAAAAAACGCAACATTTTATATTTATTTTGATATCGAATATAATTTTTGCCAGATTGCATATATAGTGATATAATAATACCGATAAAAACTAAAAATATAGGGGGGTGTATTTATGCCGAACAAAATAAACCAATCTTTCATATTAGCCGCGGGTCGTGGCAAACGTATGCTGAATTTGACAAACGATAAACCAAAGCCATTGGTTACTGTCGCAAATAAATGTTTAATTGATTATAATGTCGAACACATCCAAAAGGTTGGCATAGATGATTGTGTTGTTAATTTATGCTATCTGGGTGATATGATTCGCGACCATTTACAACAACAATACCCTGATTTTAATTTTATCTTTTCAGACGAAGAAGAAGCGCTGGAAACTGGTGGCGGTATAAAACATGCCTTACCCAAGATGAAACGCGAAGCATTCTTTGTTATAAACAGTGATGCGTTATGGTTGGATGAAAAAGGTTCTGATTTATTACAAAATATGATGAATTCGTGGGATGATGACAAATACGATATGATGTTGATGTTGCAACCTATGGACAAAGCATATGGTGTGTCTGGGAATGGAGATTACAACATAGTTGACAATCGCCCTGTCAGAAGAACCAGCCCTGACGAACACGTTCCATATTTATACGGTGGTGTTTTAATTTGTCATCCACGCGTATTTGATAACGAACCCGAAGGGAAATATTGGCTAATCGGTATATTCGACAGATTGCAACAACAAAACAGATTGGGATTTTATATTCACGATGGTGAATGGTTCCATGTTGGCGACCCAAAAGCCCGTGAAATAGCGGAAGAAAAAATATCTACTTTGTAATGGCTTGTTGTGCCAAATAATTTTTCCAATATTGTGCAATGTTTGCATTGCGCGAATATGCTACGTGGTCTTTGGCAACAGATTTATCCCCGCAAACATAACGCAACCATCCATGACAATATGGCATTAAATGTTTAAATATGCTTTTTCTGTGGTCTGCGACAAAGCGACAAATTCTGTAGATATCTACATTATATTTGGACGTGAATT
>JAKSTB010000021.1 GCA_024402815.1 Alphaproteobacteria bacterium
ACAAATAAGAAAAAACACCAACCAACACAGTCGTTGATGAAATGCAGGCCGGATATATGTTTGGCGATACGGTCCTGCGTACCGCAATGGTCGTTGTATCAAAATAAAGAATCAAAACATAAAAATAAATACCGCCAAATCGGCGGTATTTTGTCAACAGGGGAAACTGTTATTCCACATACGCATCTATGATTGGACGTGATTTGTTTGTATCCAGCGGATATTTTTGATGCGAAACATTTGTAAAATCTATCGCATTCAAATCAAATCTGCGAATTGTAGGGTTATACATAGTTGTATAATACAATTTACCATTTGTCATATCTGTAACAGATGTCCATTGGGTCGCAGACGGAATATCTGGGACTTGCTGTCTGTTTTCAAATTGCGCCCCCGTTGGTATGGTCAGGGCCTCTAATATCACAAATGCTTGTTCCACTGTTTTTTGTGCGTTTTCCAGAACTGGCGCACTGGTTTGCAAAAATGCAGCACGAACAAATCTGGATGGTGGGGTATAATCCCCTGGTAATCCTAACAGGCCTGTTCCATGTCCCAATGGCGAAACCATGATATTGCCAAAACCATGTTCTTCAACCCCGCCAGCATGCAAATTGATATAATTATCTAAATTAGTTATATGCCAACTGTATTCAGGCGAATTCGTCAACACACCCAATTTGTTTTCTGTTACCATAGGAATACCGTTTATGTATTCTATGACAATTTGATGTCCCGTTTTATCAGCAACGCGCCAATGCAGTGTTTCTGCACGTGGATCGGTGGATGCGACCCGAACGGTTGCCAATGCTGCGATGACATCATCAACCATTTCAAAATTTCCCAACACCCATGCAACAAATTCTGTATCAGAAATTGTTACATCTTTGTCCGCTGCATTATACAGCGGATATGATCCAAATTGCGGGAAATAAAACAGCCCCACAGACAGCCCTGCTTCATTCAGCCCTTCTATAACATAATCTTCGGATGCCAAACCTATATATCCATAATATGCACTGTATTTCATGCCATTATGTGTGCCGTCTGGCAATGCAGATTGTTGTTCATATCCGCGCGGAATAATTATGTAATCACTGGGGCTTTCGCCATTTGCCCATTCTACACTGCGTGCAACAATATTTGCACCATCAGCAGATTTTAACGTAATTCCTGTACAGGAATTTGCTTGGTGCTGAATTCCAACCATTGCCAGAATCATCGGTAAAATTAAAGTTTTCTTTGTCATGATTTTTATTGTATGTTTTTCAAAAATAAAAACCATAAGAACGTATTCCAAACACTAAAAAACCGCCAATTTTGGCGGTTTTTTTATTTTTCTAATTCATTATATTTTTCGCGCTCTCTTTCTAAAACATCATTTAATCTTTTCCATTCCGCATCTGTCCCCTTTACCCCAAATGCAGAAAATCTGGCATATACATCATTTATGAAGTCGATATTTTGTACATGTCCAAAAGAATTTGTATATTTCATTCTTAACACGGTTGTTTTATTGTAACGTCCCATTATGCGCGATTCGTGTTTTTCTGTTTTCACATTATTTTTTGTAAACAAATAACGGGCAAATTCAATATCTCCGTCATCGTTCAAAACATAATAAGCATATGTTTGTTTAAATAAATGTCCCCTGACAACAAAAGGTCTGAATAATGCGCACATAACGGCCAACAACCCGACCTCTTCTTTTTCAGACCCCGAATAATCAAACTTTCCATTACTGGACTTTGTATTCATAAATACACCTTTGTTATTTGGAAAATATTTTACATACAAAAATTTGTTTGTCAATTTATATTATATACCCACCCTGTGTTGAACTTTGAACATCAACACAGATTCATTACCAAATACATTGGTATTGTTTGGGTTAACACGGTACATAAATTCAACACCCGCATCGGTCAAAGCGCCCAGGGCTGTTTTATACGTTGTACCAAATCTTAATTCACGATGTTGTGCGGCCAAATCAACATATTCAGTATGTGCATTATTCATTGCAATATCATAAGAGCCATTATTTTCCACAACTTCAAATTCTGCGTATCCATATCCCATACGACCATCAACAACCGCCAAAGGCATCGCGACAGTCAAACCAAATCCGCCGACATCCAAACCAAATGCAAACGCATTAGATTTCAAATCTGACAAATTGGTTATCAGCCCACCTATTTCATCGGCACGTGTATTTGCAAATGTTCCGCGCAATGATAATTTTACATTATCAAATGGTTTATAGGTTGCAACTGCATCGACATATTGGGTATTACCACCACGAATTCCCAACAACCCGTCTGAATATACACCCAACACAGTATCAGATTCATGCATCATACCAAACGACAAATCTAACGACACTTTGTCATTTTTATATTTTGCATCCAATGCACCACCATTTACAAACCCCAAACGACCAGGTTCAAATTGAGCAGACACCACAGGATCTGTTTCCAACAAAGATTCATCTGTCACAGTTCCAGAAAACGCGCGCGCACCAAATCCAAAATTACCTGATTTATATGTACTGCCCGTTGACAAAGCATTTGAAGCCAATGCCAATAATCCATTTGCACGACCATTAAATCTGGATTCGCCATCTGTTAAATGATGTTGGTATTCCGCATTTATATCAAAATCTTCGGATACAAATGCAACCTTTAAATTATCCAATCCACCATAATTATCGTTATAGGCACGTTGAGACACAGCCATATTGATTTCCAAATTACCCTGTCTGTATGTGTTATCTTGATTTCTGGAAACATTAAATTCACCCAACATATCGCCCATGTATAAACCATGTTTGTTTGCATTGCTGTTTGCGAAAGTTGTTGTCCAAACACGTGGCAAAGACAAAGAACCATCAACACTTTCCAACACATCATAGAACGAAGTTGTAATTGCCCCACGTCCCGTCAAAGAAAAGATTGTTGATGCACGTGAACTGTTTGATGATGTTGCTAATTTGCCCCAAATCTTGTTTATACTTCCATCAGAAGAAACAATATTATTCACGTTCCCATTGTAATAATATACTGAAAAACTTGGGTTTATTGCGCGTTGTAAATTGATTAAACCATAACCAAACACATCTTTGAACGCGGACAAATATTCATCATTTGTTAAACTCGATTCATTATATTCATATGGCAAAGCATACATATCTCGTAAATGCGCAACCAATGTGTCTGTGGAATATGAAGTCCCAGAAGTGCTGGCCGCCAGATATGGACCATCTGCAGTCAAAGCCAACAATGTAAACACTTGGTCATTTGTCATATACGAAAATGCAGATTTCACAGAAGCCACCGCACCCGCTGCCGATGCAGTTGCCATTTCTGCCGTTGGACCAGATGCCGCGAAACACCATGGATCAACACCAGATCCAGCAACACCAGATCCAGCAATTCCGCATTTACGCGATGAATACAAATTAGAATCTGAATCAGTCCACAATGACAATTGCAATTTGCCATATCCAGAATTTATCCCGTCACCATATCCAGTTATAGTTGATGCAGATGATGTCCCATCAGCATGTAAAACACCAACAACCGTCATGAAATTATGTTTCAAAGTATTGCCATATAAAACTGGGGCATAATTTTCAAATGTCGCATCCAAAGTGTCCAAATATTGTTGCCCAGTAGAACCATCTTGCAATAAATAATCCCCTGCTGGCATTATCAACATAGGTTTTGATGAATTGTAATTACTGAATAATTGATTTGCCACATCACCCTGGTATTCATAAACATTCTGATTGTTTAATGTGTAATTATACGTTCCATAATTATTTGTAATCAATGCAGAATAAAAGTTTTGCAAATCTGTATAGTGAGCCAAACTTGCTGCTTTGGTAAATGTTTTTGTCGTTATATAAGATATTTGTCTGGACACAGGTATCACATTTGTATTTGCAATCACGTCCACAGTTGTTGCCGATGTATCACCTGCGACACTGTATATTCTGCCGACTGCATCTTTAATGGCTGAAAAATTAGTATATGCCACAGATGTATTTTTTTCCTTCTTAACATAAATATTATTAGAAGAATCAACCGCATATACCGCATCTATGTCATTACCACCATTTATATTAACATAAAAATAACCATCTGTTCCAACATATATAGCAAAATCAGTACAATTAGTCGTATTATTACATTGTGCCAAGAACAGGTTTGAATTTGTCGACAAATCAAAAGTATGACCGTCTATGGTTACTGTTGGTTGCACCGCAACTGTGGTTTGGCTTAACGCGGTTACAATGGTATATGTATTTGTCCCTATTTTCAAAATATCATTCACAGACAAACCACCCGATGCATCTGCATCTGTGAACAAACCAATACTGGATTGTGGACCGGTTACATCTTGCCATTGAGAACCATTACCAGTCCTGTA
The DNA here is from genome assembly GCA_024402815.1 of Alphaproteobacteria bacterium. GTDB lineage: Bacteria > Pseudomonadota > Alphaproteobacteria > Rs-D84 > Rs-D84 > Enterousia. Next base: position 4,429 of record JAKSTB010000021.1, read on the forward strand.
AATCGCCAATTGAGCATTTGGAACAAAACCATATAAATCGCCATCGTTCGCTGCACGATTGCCTTCCCATCCGGCGACAATTTTTGCAATTGCAGAATCATTTACATCTGCATATGGATTAAATGCGGAACCCGAACCCGAAAAATCAAAACCACTGATTTCAGTTTCAACGCCGCCCGTTAAATTATTATTCAAATATTTATCAACCGTTGGTGTGGCAGATTCTGCCCCAGTTCCAATTGCATATGTTATGCCATCTGCTGAATCTGCAGACCCGGCAGGATTTATACCATTTCCGGTTATCAACGCAATACGCGCAGGACGCGCCTGTGCACCATCTATTGCGGCTTTCAATGGCGCATTTGTCGAAGGATCACGGAAAATATTTTGTCCCATATAACCACTGGCCAAAGAATAATATCCGTGCATCACCAATAAATAGTTTTGCAACAAAGGATTCAACCCATCCAAAACATAATTATTTGTTGATGATGTTCTGAAATAATTAAAATCAGTTACACGCAACGCACTTTCAGATTGTGTATCCCACGTATTCAAATTTTCAGTTATATCAAATGAGGTATTCACATTACCATTTGAATCAAGATATGCCGGTCCATATGGAATTGTAAATTGTTTTGTCCATGTGCCACTGCTGCCACCACCACCGCCACCGCCATGTGAACCGCCACTGGATGATGACGAATTACCATTATCGCTGTCCAAAACATCAGTTAACAAATATAACCCACCGACGATACCCGCCACACCAACCGCGGACAAAGCCAAAATGTGTGAAGATGACAATCCGCTGAAAAATCCGTATTCTTCGCCCTTGGCTGCCCTGGTAGATTTTTGTTTATATTTTTTAATTTGTCTGTCGCAATTTGATGCATCGGCACCATACATTTGTAAAATCTGTATTGCCTTTTTATCGTTATTCATAACGGCAGTACAAATCAACGAAACACCCGTAGAATCAACATAATTAACATCTGCACCAGCATTGATTAACATTTGGACACTTTGAATATCACCACGTCTGGCAGCGGTCAATAATTTCGCCGCATTTTGAAAATCAGAAGACGCGCCACATGCAACGCCAGGCATCAAAAGCAATAAAAAGCCCAAAAATCTGCTACTTTTCATAAAAGTTCTCTCTACTTATAGAAAATGTTAGCATAAAAAATCGCACCATGTCCAGAATTTTTACCAATAAAAAATCGGGTATTTTTTGTTTGCTTTGATTGCCCGATTTTGATATACTATTTTAACAAGAGAGAATATATGAAGTACCGCACCTTGTTTTCTGTGATTGGGTTGTTGTTGTCGCCAACATTTGCTTTTGGTGCGTGTTCTATTGCAAATTTAACCAGATGTTTAGATTCTGTATGTGGCATAAATATGGGGGCAAACCCTGCTGCACGTTGTCAATATTGTGGTTCTGCATCTGCGGGCGCACCCGCTAAATCCCAGGGAATGAAAAGCGTTACCGCTGGGTCCGCTGCAAAATATACAATTTCCGACAAAGAATTAAAAAAGGCACCATCTGATCCGGGCGAACGTTATGTTTGGGCAACTGAAAAATGCTTGGAAAAAATGGACGCTTGTACCACAGATGATGTAACCGATAATTATGATTCTTTGATTGAACAATCATGTAAAGCGGCCGGAATTGCCGCGAATTTTGCGAATTTGGCAAAAAAAGTCGGCAAAGAAAAAAGTGCGAATTCATGTTCCACAGAAATCAGCAGCTGTTTGATAAATTCAAAACGTTGTTCTGCTGATTACAGAAATTGCGAAGATGATGCTAACTTTGACAAATTCTTTGCGGAATGTGCAGTGGCATCCCAGGGGTGCGATGCCCACACCAAAGATATACGTGCAAAATTATTGGCAACCCGTGATTCTACATTAAAGAACACAGAGCAAATCTTGACCAACATCGTTACGGCTTACCAGGATGCACGCAAAAAGAAATTAGAAGGAACACGCGCATCATGCAAAGATGGTTCCGCAAAAAACAGCTGTGTTAACGCAGTATGCAACAACAATATGCGCCATAAATGCGAAGTTGGATATGAATTTGAAAAGGCATTGGCCCAACAATTATGCAAATTCTATGATATCGCATGCGAAAGGTTAAAATAAAAAAGAATAGAATATGAAACATGTAATGAACAATTTTTTTACTGCAAAATCATTTACAGCATTGACATTGTGCTCTTTGTTTTTTACATGTTTAACATCTGATATATTGGCTGCACCTCGCACCGCGATTCAAAAAAAAGATAAACCTGTTGTTGAAAACAAAGCAAATCAATTTAACCAAGTTTTATCCTCTACGAACGAATCGTCCAAGGATACATCTGCGAACGATTTGGCTGATAAAATCCGTAAACAAAGGGAAGCAATAGAGGCACGTGAAAATGCATCGCTGGTTCAATCTAATCAGCAAATGGCATTGAAAGGCGGTCAAAACGCATGTGATTCTGGATTGCGTCAATGTATGCAAAAAACATGTGGTAATGATTTTACAAAATGTTCTTTGGATGGCGATACTATATTGGGTGATAAATTTAATAAATGTAAACGCGACACGAAATGCACCACCGAAGAATTCAATTTGTTTATCAAAGAAATCAAGGCCGATATGGAATTAAATGTCCAATTGGCATCTTATAATGCTGTCATAGAATGCGGAAACAAATATAATGCATGTATTCAAAAAGAATGTGGCGATACATTTGGCAAATGTTTGGGAAAAAAATATGAAGACCGTGCAACCCAGGCATGTGAATCTATTGCAAAAAATTGTCGGGAACAAGATTCTGGTTTGGCTGCACGATTCGGTGTTGTGGCTGGCCGTTTACGTGAAGATGCAGAAAAAGATATTAAAGCAGACGAAGAACGTATGTATAAACTGCGTGATTTAATGCGCGGTCAATGCGAAAAATTGGGTGCTATGTTTGACGAACGCAGTTTTGATTGCGTTTATACAGTTAATTTCTTTGCTGGCGAAAATCAATCAAAACCAATGGCATCACGTAAAGCGTACGCGGGCAGTTCATTTACATGTATGCAAGAATGGTTTGGTGTCAACGTCACAACCTATAAAGAAAACGCATATCGTGAAACACGTGCACAAACTGCGGCATCTTCTGCTATGTTGGGTTCTGGTGTTGGTACTGCGGTTGGTTTGGTAACATCTGGTGCAATGGGTCGTGCATTGGATACCCAAAAGGCCAAGAAAGATTTGAAATCTGAATGCGAATCCCAAGGTGGTGTATTAAAGAACGGCGAATGCAAAGCCAAAGATGGCAAGAAAATTGATATTGATGAAGGTAACGGTGATGACGAAAATTCTGAAGAAAAATCAGAAGATTCAAAAGGTGATGACGAATCAGGGAACGGAATCAAAAACCGCAAAGATTGCAAGACCAAGGGTGGTAAATGGAAAATGTTGAAACGCAAATGCATATTGCCTGATGATCCTAATTTTGAAACCGAAACAGACGACCCAGAAGATGGTAATACTGCTACTACTGCTAAAGTTACAGAAATTGAAAGAGCTTTGAAATCTAATTCGCTACTCAATGATAGTATATCTTTCTCACAAGCAGAACAAAATATTCCAGAAATATCCCATGTATTACAAAAATGGATGGATAAATGTAAAGCAAGCACATCTGATTTGGTAAAGACCGCAGATATTAAAGAAACATTAAATGGTAATACATACACATGGAAATGTGAAGCGACAGCTTGCAAAGATACCAAGAATTATGAATTAGTAAATGGTCAATGTCAGCTGAAGGCAGATACAGTTAAAAATTTAATAAATAATATTTCTTTACCTGGTGGCAAAAGGCCAGTGGCCAAAAAATAGTATGATATGCATGATGTTAAAAAATTTTTTGTTTGTGCGTTTTTAGTTTTGGTTATTTTTACACAAACATGTTTTGCAGCAGGAGATTGCAATGACAAGGTCGAATTTTCGGCTATTTTCAAATGGTCGTATGGCGAAGTAGACATAATAACCAGCGATATTGATCGCAAAATTGCTGATGATACGGAAGTTTATAATGCAGCCAAAGCACGAATTAATGTCTTGGCTGGCATGTTTACAAAACCATTACAACAAAGAAGAAAATTTAGCGCATGTAATGAATCTAAAACTTGTGAAGCAGGACAAACATTACAAGAATGCTCCCCTACTTTGGCCAGATGTTTTGCAGAAGCAATTGCTCAAGATGAATATATCGCCAACCTGCAAAACAGATTGTGTAACAGCGGTATAAATTTAAACAAACAACACGACAGCCTTAGGGAATTAATTACATCTTATACCCCACTTCGGTTATCTGCTCCCACTGGTGGTGGTTCAACACCAGCCCCAGCATCCCCCCCCACCGCCCGTTCAAACACATCCAGAGACGATTTGGCAAATGATAATCAAATGATAAACGACCAAATTAACAAATCTGCTGGTCGTAGAAACATGTCCAGAGATAGTGGCGGTGTATCTGGTCGCGGCATCGGTGCAATAATCACAGAAATAAATACAGCATCAAAGAATATACGAATTGGAACGGCTGCTTTTTCATATCCAGAATCAATGGTTTCAACTGGTGGTATGCAATTACAAACAGCCATTGCTAATTGGATTACGCGTTGTATGGAATATCCACGAACACATGATTCATCAGCAATAAAGAAAACAAAACCGGAAAAAACAACGGAAAACGGCACTATCCGCCATACTTGCATCATAGAATCATGTCATGAATTCTATACACAATCTTCAGACGGATTAACTTGCGAACGTGCACAAAGTCAACCTATCGAAAGAATGCAAAACAGACCTGCGGCCATGATACCATCTCTTGGTGATGAACGCGGAGACTTTATAAAAAATCAAACACGTGAAGTTCAATTAGGAAGAAAACTTTCCTTTACCGCCGAAGACAAAACCAAATATTCAAATGATTTACAATCTTGGCGTGCAGCGTGTGTGTCTTATGCAACAACCAATATCAGTACAGACATTGCAAAAACATATATCAAAGAAACATCTGATAAAAAACAAACAAAGTTTGAATGGACTTGCTTGATTGAAAAATGTCAGGATCAACAAAATCTTTCAGGCAAAGTAAAAAAGATGGAACCAACACCGGACGGTAGAGGCTGTATGGAAACAAATGGGAAATCATGTATACCATCTGATAAACACGCAGAATTTGGACAATTCAATGAAGAAAAAAATATATGTGAAGTAAGAACTTGCAAAGAAGATTATACACTTACCCCCGACGGCAAATGTGAAAAAACGAAAAAATTAGAAAGACAAGCAGCCCGGGCAACAACTAAATTAGAAAAAGATTTTGTATCGGACATCACAAAATTATCTGAGGCATTTGAAAGTGTTGTAAAAAGATTAACCAAAGAATGCGAAAAATCTGGTGGCACGATAAACGATGGTGTGTGTAAAAATGCACAGACCACAGATCAACAGTCCAAAGCACCAAACAACAGACGAGGTTCGGGCAAAAGAAGATGATACTGAAACGCGGATTTTTATCGCTGTTAATAGTTGTTTACCCAATGATTGCGTTTGGGGATGGTGATGTTGACGTAAAACAATTGGCTTCTTCTATTTCTAACGCCAAATCTATTACCGAAGCATCTACATTATATAAACAAGCTTTTGAAACCGTTGCAGGTTCATCAAAATACACAAGTGGTTTATCTCCAGAATTTATAGATAATCATCGTGAAACTATTGAAACTGCCACAGCTGCAGCAACTGCCGGTCGAGAAATTCCACCTGTAGCAGATCCAGAAGATTCAAACGAAGGCGACGAACAAAGTAACAAAGAAAATCAAAACGGTGAAGATGCTTTTGTAGACACACGAACAGATGAAGAAAAAGCAGCCGCTTTGGCAGAAAAGAAAAAAGCATATGACGATGCAAAAGCAACTGAACAATCTACTGCTAATAAAACCTTAACCGCTGCAACAACCGCTGCAACTGGTCTGGGATTGATGAATTTAGCAACGGGTAAATCTGAACAACGTGTCGATGATGAATCAGATAAAGCTATGGAGGCATACTTTGCAACATTCCATTGTACATATGGCCAAGGTACAACGGTCAAAGCCAGCTTAGATGAAATTGAATTGCCAGGTGGCAATAATGAAAAATTGATGGCATATCGTTCTGAATATCTTGCATTGGCAAAAGATTTAAAACAAAGAAAAGAATCTTTAGGTATGAAGCCCGGTATCGAAGCTGAAACTATATTAGATAAAGCCGAAATGGGTCTGTATGATGATGTTAATGAAGGTATAACCAGTGGTCAATACGGTTCTGTATATCGTGCTAAATTCTTGAACAGCGAAGCCGACCAGGAAAAATTGGATGCTGAACGTGATGCGTCTGCACAAAAAGTCAAATCTGGTGGTATTGCTGCGGGCGCCGGCGCGTTAGGTGGTATTGGCGGTAACAGTTTAATTAATGGCGCACTGGGTGATAAAGTCAAAGGTCTTATCGGTGGCAAAGGTGGCGATACTGGTGGGTTAGCAGACAAAGCCAAAGATTTATTGGGTGGTGATACTGGTGGCTTAGCCGACAAGGCCAAAGGATTACTGGGTGGCGGTGGTGGTCTTGGTTCCTTACTCGGGAAATAATAAAGTCGCCAATTTTGGCGACTTTATTTTTATAAGAAACAGAAATAAATTATTCTGCAACTTCTTCTTTTACTTCTTCTTTTACTTCTTCTTTGCTTTCTGTTGCAACTGGTGCTTCTTCAGCTTCTGTTGCTTCTTCTTCTACTTTCTTGGAACCGAAAGTCAAAGTTTTTCCAGCAACCAAAGCATCAATTTCATCTTGTGTTTGTGCAACATAAACTTTTACATCAACGATAACATCTGGATGCAAAGCGATTTTTGTATCAAACACACCAACAGATTTAATTGGGGAACCCAACATAACCTGAGATGATTCAACTGAAACACCTGCAATTTCTTTCAAAGTGCGTGCAATATCACGAGAAGACACAGAACCATACAATTGACCTGTATCACCAGCTTGGCGAATCATGTGTAATTTAGCATTTTTAACTGCTTCAACTTTTGATTCAGCATCTTTCTTGGCTTTTTCATGACGTGCAACCAATTCTGCCTTTTGTGCTTCAAACAAAGCAATATTTTCTTTTGTGAAACGCATTGCTTTTTTGTTTGGCAACAAATAGTTACGGGCATAACCAGTTTTCACTTCGACTGTATCGCCGATATTACCCAATTTTGTAATTTTTTCTGTTAAAATAACTTTCATTTTATCTGTCCTTTTTTGTTAAAAAGTTAGAGATTATTACCCCAAGTTATTACGAACGAAAGGTAACAACCCCAAATGACGTGCACGTTTGATGGCTGTTGCCAATGCACGTTGATCTTTCTGGGAAACACCAGAAATACGAGATGGAACAATTTTTCCACGTTCTGTGATATAATGAGACAATGTCTTTATATCTTTGTAATCGATTTCTTTACCCTTTAATGGGTTAGATTTTTTACGATAAATTGCTGCACGAACTGCCATTATGCCACCTCTTCTTCTGTATTTTTCTTCATCATAACAGATGGTGTTTTTGCCAATTCTTCAACGCGAACGTTCAAGAAACGGATAACATCTTCATCAATACGGGAACGACGTTCCAATTCTGTGATTTGATTACCTGGCAATTCGATATTCAACATAACGTAATGAGCCTTGCGGTTTTTACGAATGATGTATGCCAAATTTTTCAAACCCCAAAATTCTGTGGATTTTACATCGCCACCTAATTCTTTGATGATTTCTGTGAATTTAGCCGCTTTTTCTTTAACTTGCGGTTCTGTCAAGTCCTGGCGGAAAACCAAGACGCTTTCATAGTAAGCCATTTTATTTCCTTTGGTTTAATCAGCCGATAACCCCATGTCATCAGCAGGAACGTTCCACATTGTTAAATAAAATTCATAAAAAATCAAGTATTTTTATAATATTGACATATATTTGAATTAAATCTCTGTTGACATCCAATAAAAAAATTTACTATCATCACACCTGTGGGGGATGCCATATATGATGAAATTTCATAAAAATCTTAACATAATGTCCGGATTTACAGCGGCACTGATTATTGTCGCCTGCTTTTTCTGGAAAACTTTTATGAATATCGCCATATCTAATGTATTTTTAAATGGAATCATCATAGGAACCACAGTTTTCGGCATCGGTTTATGCTTTGTCAATATGTTTAAATTATTGCCTGAATACAGATGGTTACACGCATATTTCGAAGGTGATGCAACATGTGGATTTAACCCAAAATTATTAAGCCCTATTTCGAATACTTTAAGAAATAAACACATCGCCATAACATCCGCAGATTTGACTGATTTATTAAATCTGGTTTTAATGAAAATCGAAGACAAACGTGATTCAGTGAGATATATCACGAACAGTTTGATATTCTTGGGATTGTTGGGGACATTTTGGGGTTTGATTTTAACTGTTGGTGGTTTTGCAGATTTGATTATCCATATTGATTTTGCAGATACATCAGTGTTGCAAAATATGCAAAGCGGGATGGCTGTGCCTTTAGCTGGTATGGCAACCGCATTTACCAGTTCTCTGCTTGGTCTGGCGGGCAGTTTAATTGTGGGATTTTTGGGTCTGCAATTACAATTTGCCCAAAATACAATTTTCCAAGATTTAACAGATTTTATGACCGAATATGTTTTGGAACATCCAAACCAGAACTCAGTTGTATCTGAAATGATAGATACCGCCCCATTAAGTCAAGCGGTATACAGCACTATAAATGATATGTATAATGTGTTTGTTGATTATGGTTATAAAATCAAAGATATCATCAGAATTGATGGCAAATATCCTGCTATTGTCGCATTGGGGGGGGGTGAAACATTGTTTATCGGAACTGTAAATGTTCCAACAGATATTTTACAGAACACACTTAAAAGATTAAATTTGTGTTTTGCCGACACTTTGGAAGATATAACCATAACCGCACGTGTTTTATGCATAGACGGCACAACATCTGCCAGAAATGAAGATATTGTTCATTTTACATCAATAAACACATTTAAAAACTATATGTTCCATAATCAAAATATGCCATTGCAAACTGACGATGACCAAGAGGCATTCGTCGCATATGAAAATTACATTGAAAATGTATTAGATTACCTGTTTAGCCCGGGTTTAGACGGAACATATGACGAAGAAGATAACGCATAAACATTACGGGAGAGAGAAAATGTTAAACATAAGATTCAAAGAAAAAACAAATGCATGGCCAGGTTTCGTAGATTTATTTTCAAATCTGGTGATTATTTTGATTTTCTTGTTGATAGTGTTCGTATTTTTGTGGACTACAACCAATGTGTTCAACAAAGATGCCAGTGACAATAAAATTGCAGCATTGGAACGCATCCAAAAATTTCAGGCTGAACAAATTGTAAAAATCACGGCGGACAAAGACGAAACTGAACAACAATTGTTGACTGCTAAAAACATAATGGAAAACCAGGAAGAACAAATAAGCGCTCAACAAATGGAACAACAAAATATGTCTAATGCTTATGAACAACAAATTGCAGAATTAACAACTATGTTGGCCCAAGCGAACACCGCAAAAGATGAAATGACCCGCATGGAAGCGGAACGTCATGAATTGCAAGATAAAATGTCTGAACAAATTGTAGAATCTAACCATCATATTTCTGAATTAAATGAACGGGTATCGGAATTGCAATCTGCATTGGATAAAGCGGAAGCCAGTTCCAGACAGCGTGATGTTGAATATGTAGAAATGTCCCAAAAATTGAACAAGGCTTTGGCTGACAAAGTTGCTGAATTATCTGCATTGTCTGAATACCAATCTGAATTCTATAAACAGATTAAATTGGCATTGGGCAACAGAACAACTGTGAAACAAGACGGCGACAGATTCATTGTATCCAGTGATATTTTATTCCCCAGCGGATCTTACAAGGTTTCATTGGACGGACAAAACCAATTAAGATTGTTGGCAAATGTTATCAAAGATTTTGAAAACAAAATTCCAACAAACATAGATTGGATTATCCGCGTTGACGGACATACAGATAACAAACCTGTTATGTCTGGCACGGTTGGATATAAAAACAATATGCAATTATCTTTGTTGCGCGCAACAGCGGTTGTAAATGAATTGGTGAAAAATGGCGTTTCAAAACGCAGATTGGTACCATCTGGTTTTGGCGAATTGCATCCTGTGGCATTGGGTAAAGATGCAGACAGTTTACAGAAAAACCGCCGTATAGAATTACAATTAACAAACAAATAAAAATCGCCCGTTTGGGCGATTTTTTTTATTTTACCAATTGAAATTTTCTTAATTTAAATTGATTTATCAATTGTTCAGCTTCATCAAAATGACGTCCTATTTGATAATCTGCATGTGCATCATCACTGATTAAAACAGGAATGTCCCCAGCCATACTTAAAATACGATTTGATGGGTATGGTTCATAACAATTTGATCTGTATAAACCTGTATTTATTTCCATTGCTGTTTTTGATTCACGAATTGCATCCAACGCAGTAGCTTCATTTTGTTGCCACCTGTCTTCGCTCCCCAACCCAACCTTTTTCGGTAAATCCAGATGCGCCATCCAGGTAAACAAACCACTGTGCGCTGCATTTGCAATATTATGCCAATATTGTTTTAACAATACCGCCTGAGTTCCATAATCCGCCCCTTTCCAATCATGCGAATTCAACAAAGTATTATTATATTCAATAAAATGTCCCGAACCTATGACATAATCAGGCTGTAAAATCGCAACACATTTTTCAAAACCTTTGCGCCATTGTGGCGAATTGAAAAAATCAACCTCCATCTCGCGCAAAATTTTAATATCAGGGTTCAAAGATTGAAATTGTTCCAAATTTTCATAGTGCGGAACAAATTTTTTCATAACTTCATCAAACGATTCGGAATATATAGCACTGTATCCACCTTGAACTGCAAATTTATACATTCTGCTGGCTTTGATCAGCGGATGTACAATAAAATGATTTGAAATTCCAATAGTGTCAAACCCCAGTTCTTTGGCACGATTGACCATTTCAGTAATCGTGTTATTACCATCAAATTCGCAAGTATGTGTATGCAGAGTATATTTTTGTTTCATGACGGGAATTATAAGTAAAAACCCAATGAATACAAGAAAAAACACTAATTATACAAATTTCCACGAACGCGTAAAATATATTTGCATTTTATAATTTTATAGTTATAATATGTATCACCTTCGGGGCGTAGCTCAGTCTGGTAGAGTACTTGGTTTGGGA
>JAKSTB010000022.1 GCA_024402815.1 Alphaproteobacteria bacterium
ATCACCTGTGTATCAGTATTCAAAAATTCACCGTTATGTATCATTTTTTTGACACCAGCAATAGTCATACCGCGATTATATAACAAATCTTGGATTGTTTGAAAACGATTCACAGTTTCATTTCTGTAATAACGGCGCCCACCCGCACCGGTTGTTGGACGTATTATTGTTGGAAATTGTTTTTCCCAATAACGCAAAGTATGGGCCGGTATGTTCAACCGCTTTGAAACTTCATTTATAGGAATAAAATATTCATTTGTATCTTCCATACCGAACCCATTTCGCATTATTAAATTTATTCAACTACTGTGTTGTCGGCCACAGATTCCGTCGTATTTCCAGATTCTGTGTTTTCAACAACTTCCACATTTTCATCCGCATTTTCTTCTTCGTGATCAATAGAAATTGCAGATACAACCTTTTCATTTTCAGCGGTTCTAAACAATGTTACACCGGCTGTAGAACGACCTGCGATACGAACATCCGCGACAGGTGTTCTGATAATTTTACCACCGTTTGTAACCATCATCACATCTTGGTCATCTGTTACAGGGAATGAACCTGCAACTGCGGTATTTTTACCACCCAATTTAATATTTGTGAATCCGTTACCGCCACGATGTGTTAAACGATATTCATATGAAGATGTACGTTTACCAAATCCATTTTCAGAGATTGTCAAAATGAATTCTTCACGTAATGCCATCTTGGCCATTTGTTCATCGCTTAATACCAATGTTGTATTTTCTTCTTCGGCATCTGCTTCTTCTTCGATACCTGTTTGTGCACGGCGCAAAGCGCGACTTTGCTTTACATATGCAGCACGCACCACAGAATCAGATTCACCATGATTCAACATAGCCATACCAATGATATAATCATCTTTCTGTAAAGACATTCCGCGAACACCGGTTGAATTACGTCCTGCGAATATACGAATTTCAGGAACCGCAAATCTGATGCAACGTCCGCGATATGTTGACAAGAACACATCTTGACCTTCGTTACATGGCAATACAGAAATCAAGGAATCGCCTTCGTCTAATTTCATAGCAATTTTTCCATTTGCACGAATTGAATCAAAATCAGACATACGATTACGACGCACTGTTCCAGATGCAGTCGCAAACATCAAGAAATGTTCAACACCTGATTCTTGGGCGCGTTTTACTTCGTCTTCTGGCACTGGCAAAATAGCTGTGATTGTTTCACCTTCGGTCAAAGGCAACAAATTAACCAATGGGCGTCCCTTGCCTGATGCAGATGCTTCTGGCAATTTATATGTTTTTAATTTATAGCACAATCCTTTGGACGAGAAGAACAATAACGGTGTATGTGTATTTGCAACGAATACATTAACAACATAATCGTCTTCTTTGGTTGTCATCGCATTACGTCCCTTGCCACCACGTTTTTGTGCACGGTAAGTATCCAGCGCCACACGTTTGATATAACCTGTATTCGAAACGGTAACAACCATATCTTCGCGTGCGATTAAATCTTCGATATCTATATCAATTTCCGCATCAGATATTTCTGTTCTGCGTGGTTGTGACCAATTATCACGCACCGCGGCAGTTTCTTCACGGATAATTTGAACAATACGTTCGTGACTGCCCAATATTGCCAACAAATCTTTAATTGTTGCGCCCAATTCAGTCAAATCATTATGTATTTTATCACGTTCCAAACCTGTCAATCTATGCAGTTGCAATTCCAAAATTGCCTTGGCCTGATCTTCAGACATATAGAACATGCCATCTTTGTATTCTGTGTTTGGATCATCAATCAAATTGATATAAGATTCAATATCTGATGCAGCCCAACCACGTGCAATCAACGCAGCACGCGCTTCATCTGGGTTTGCAGATTCTTTAATCAATTTAATAACTTCATCCAAATTACCGCAAGCCACAGACAATCCCAACAAAGTATGTGCACGATTACGCGCTTTGTTCAAATCAAATATGGTTCTGCGACGAATAACTTCTTCACGGAATTCGATAAACGCATCTAACACAGTTCTTATTGTGAACAACATTGGACGACCACGATTTAATGCCATCATATTCACAGGGAAATTAGATTGCATTTCTGTATCTTGGAATAAATGATTTAATACAACCTCTGGCATTGTGTCGCGTTTCAATTCAATAACAACACGTAAACCTTCTTTGGATGATTCATCACGTATATCAGAAATTCCCTCAATCCGTTTATCTTTAACCATTTCAGCAATTTTGATAATCAATTGTGATTTATTAACCTGGTATGGCAATTCATCAACAATGATAACAGGATGATCATGCATAGTTTCAAAATGTGTTTTTGAACGAACTATGATAGAACCACGACCCGTGGTGTGTGCTTTGTATGCACCGGCATGTCCCATGATAATTCCACCTGTTGGGAAATCAGGTCCTGGAATAATTCCAAACAATTCATCATCGGTTATATCTTTGTTGCCTAAAATAGCCAAAATACCGTTACAAACTTCGCCCAGATTATATGTTGGAACATTTGTTGCCATACCCACAGCAATACCAGAACCACCATTGACCAAAAAATTTGGGAATTTAGTTGGCAATACAATTGGTTCTTGTAATGTACCATCAAAGTTTGGTTGCCAATCAACAGTATCTTTGTCCAAATCTTCCATTAAAGACGCACCCAATTTTGACAAACGCGCCTCTGTATAACGCATAGCAGCAGGTTTATCACCGTCACGCGAACCAAAGTTACCTTGACCTTGGACCAACATTTCGCCCATCGAGAAATCTTGTGCCATACGTGCCATTGCTTCATAAATAGAAGAATCACCATGTGGATGGTAACGTCCCATCACATCCCCAACGATACGGGCAGATTTCACAGTAGATTTTGTTGCAGGCGCAACTTCGTTCATAACGTACAAAATACGTCTGTGCACAGGTTTACAACCGTCCCTTACATCTGGCAAAGCACGATCCACAATAACCGACATCGCGTAATCCAAAAAGCTGGTTCGCATTTCGTGTTCGATTGGAGATTGCGGCACTTTGATTTCATTTATTTCGTTTATTTCAGACATCACTTTTTCCCTTGTTTTTTAGATATATAAACCCTACCAATTTTTACTGTTTCGGTCAAGAAATAAAGCAAAAAAAAGCATAAAAAAACACGGCATTAAAACCTTGACAAAAACAAATATATGTATTATTATCATTCGTATGAAAATACAGAAAAACAACATATTCGTGAAAATCATATACACTGGCATCAAAGACGGCAAATATAATGCATGGCCTGAATTAATACCGGCAGGATATATGCCTAATGATAAAATAGTAAAATATCATCAAAAACTTGATACTACGCCTATTCCACAGGATTCTTGTCTGTATAATATGTATGTCCAGTTTTATAAAAAATATATAACGAACAGGATGTCCAATCAAACACCTATAAAATGGGAACGTTCTTTTGAATACAGATTGCAAATTGAATTTTGTAATCCTGGGAAATGTGGCAAATGCGATTTATCGTATAACTCATTGGCACATTGCTTTGAAAATTTAAAAAATGGACTTTGTCGGGATAAATATGCTATTTTAGTTATTGGCACAGTATTTTTCCCAGAAAAATACCAAAAAAATCAAGGGAGATAAAAAATGCTCGGAATATTTTTACCATTTTGGAACTTATTTGCAGCGGTTTTTGTATATTATTTGTTCATGGAAGGATTAAAAAAGCTGGGACTTGTAAAAAGTAAATAAAAATGTTGCGTTTTTATAAAACGTGTGATTAAATATAGGGGCAAAAGGATTTAATTATGGCAACAAAAAGAACATATCAACCATCTAAAACCCGTCGTGTTAAAACACATGGCTTTCGTGAAAAGATGGCAACTAAAAGCGGACGCGATGTTTTGAATCGTCGCCGCGCAGCGGGCCGCAAACGTTTGGCTGTATCCGCAATCAATTAAAAAAATCGCCGATTGGCGATTTTTTTATTTCTGTTTTTTATTTCCAATAACAAATTATTTTTGCGTGTTCTATTTCATCCGTCATTATTTTGTGGTGTGATTCATTTTCATCCAAAGCAACTTCTATTCTGATAGTTGGTGTATTTGGATTGATTTCGTGTTCGAAATATATGTCAATACCACGCAGTTTATGTTCGTTTCTGAAATTAAACCCAACCGATTCAGTTGCCCACACTGCATACACCGCGTTATTTATGTGTTGATTTACATCAACATCATCAAATCTGCATGCCATAACACTGGATTTAGTTGGAACAAAATCAGGACATTTATCAAATTCACGATTCCATACACGTTCTGGCAGTCCCGTCCATTCTGGGAAATGTTCAGATATACGCACCGGCCGACGAGTTTGTAAATCAATTAACACCCATTGACTGATTGCACGGATTTTTAAATTTCCATATTCATCCCTGATTTCGAAATCACGTTCAGAACGCACCGGCCCACAAACCGCAGGCCATGTAGCATATATCAATCTATCTTTGGCACGTGGCATATCCACAATATCAACAAACATATGAGTCAGAACCCATGCAATACCTTTGGAAACACAAACGTCACGTCCCGCACCCAGAATATCAGCATGTTCCCCCGCCAATCCCTGTAATTCATTCATCAAAGTTATAGGACGCATAAAACCATATCTATCACATTGATATGATTTCAATACGCTTTCTTGGACAAATTTATTTACTACCATGGCTCCCCTCCTATTTACATTAGGACTTTTATCCGTTATTTTGCGCAACAACAAAATCCAAATCTTTACCCAGAATAATTTCATTTGCACGTGCAGCAGATTTTATCAATCTTTGCAACATTTCCGGTGTGTCATCTGGAATTGTCAAAGTTTCCAGTTTTGCACCGTTACCAATTTTGCGTTCTGTGCGCAGCCCCCGAACATTTTTCAAAATATTCAACGCGATACCCATTTGGGAAACATCTGTATCATATTCAGAATTAACTTCCGGATATTGTGTCAAATGTAATGTTTCGCCGCCTTCGTATTTCTTGTATATCTGTTGCCATAATTCTTCTGTGATAAATGGAATAAATGGTGCATACAATGCAATCACTGCACGCAATACTGTATACAAAGTCCATTGTGCAGCCAATTTTGATTCCGCACTGTATTTTTCAGGATTCCAGAATCTGTCTTTGACAAATTCGATATATTGATCGCACAACACATCCCAGAAGAATGTATCAATCGCACTGCGCGCATTATAATTGAAATATTTATCCAAATTTTTGCGTGTTTCTGCAACAGTTTTATTTAATTCAGATAAAATCCATCTGTCTTCGATAAAACGTTCAGCCACAGGAATTTGTTTTGCACTATCTGGTTCAAAATCTGTCAAATTCATCAAAACAAATTTCGCAACATTCCACAATTTAGTTAATAATTTTGAACCACGTTTAACTTCATCTTCGTTATATGGCAAATTTGTTCCAATTGGTGCAGTCGCAACCCAATAACGAATTGCATCCGAACCGAATTTTTCGATTGCTTCCAATGGGTCAGTACCGTTGCCCTTGCTCTTGGACATTTTTTTGCCGAATTTATCCACAACCATACCATGCAAATAAACTGTCTTGAACGGAACATCACCCATGGTATACATAGACATCATTATCATACGTGCAACCCAGAAGAATATCAAATCTGAACCGGTGCACAAATAATCTGTTGGATAATATTTTTTCAATTCCGCTGTTTTATCTGGCCAACCCAATGTAGCAAATGGCCATTGACCCGACGAAAACCAAGTATCCAAAGTATCTGAATCTTGTGTTAATTTTTTACCACCAGATTGTTTAATTGCCTCACTTTCGGTTTCTGCAACATAAACATTTCCTTCTTCGTCATACCATGCAGGTATATGATGTCCCCACCATAATTGACGAGAAATATTCCAAGGACGAATATTTTTCATCCAAGCCATAAACAAATTATATCTGTGTTCAGGCATAAATTTAATTTTGCCTTCTTCCACTGCCTTGATAGCAGGTTGTGCCAATTTTTCGGCATCCACAAACCATTGTGTTGTTATCATAGGTTCAACCGGCACGCCACCACGTTCTGAATATGGTGTTGGAATAACTTTGTCTTCTATCTTGACCATTAAACCCGCGGTTTCAATATCTTCAATAATTGCTTTACGTGCAACATATCTATCCATGCCACGATATTTTTCAGGAACCACTGATTCATTATTTAACTTTGCATCTGGTGTTAAAATGCACAAAGGTTCCAAATTATGACGTTTACCAACTTCCCAGTCGTCGAAATCGTGTGCAGGTGTAATTTTCACCGCACCAGTTCCCTTTTCAGGATCTGCGTGTTCATCTGCAATCACAGGAATTTCAATATTTGTTAATGGAATGATTGCGTATTTGCCAATCAAATGTTTTAATTTTTCGTTTTCTGGATGAATTGCAATTGCTTTATCTCCAAACAAAGTTTCAGGACGTGTTGTTGCAATTTCAATAAAGCCACCATCAACCAATGGATAATTGAAATAATAGAATTTACCATGTTCTTCACGTGTATCAATTTCCAAATCAGAAACTGTTGTTTGTTGTTTTGGACACCAATTAACCATGCGTTCTGCACGATAAATTAAACCTTCGTTGTACATGCTGACGAATAATTTTGTAACCGCACTGGACAGGCCCGCATCCATAGTAAATCTTTCGCGTTTCCAAACAGGTGTTGCACCCAAAATATGCAATTGATTTATGATTTGACCGCCATATTCTTTGGTCCAATCCCATGCAGCATGCAATTTTTCATCCAATGTCAAAGAATTTGGATTTATACCACGTTTAGATAAATCACGTTCAATCAATAATTGTGTGGCAATAGCCGCGTGGTCAGTTCCAGGTTGCCACAGAACATCATATCCGCACATACGTTTATATCTGCAGATAATATCGGTCAAAACATTATCCAACGCATGCCCCATATGCAAATTACCTGTAACGTTTGGTGGGGGCATCATTATACAGAACGATTTTTTATCGCTGTTTACATCATTTGTCCAGAAATCATTAGTATCCCAAAATTCTTGGATTTTTGTTTCCAATTCGCGCGGTTGTATGTTTTTACCTAACTCTATGTTCATTTTGTTTCCTTAAACTATATTATATACCGCTTAGATTTTTGCACAATAAAATCACAAAATCAAGTAAATGCACAACAAAAGATTCCTAATGAAAACAAAGGGTAAAAAGCATATTATTTCATCAGGATAAACAAAGGCAAAAACATGAATAAAATCCTTAAAATGCTGATAAAAGAAATAATTCACAATAACATCATTGTCCATTCAAAAACTAATATGGGGGACAAATACACAATTTATAACAAACAGGGATTTGAAATATTGTCTGTAAATAATAGTTGGGCAATAAATATTTATAACATTTCGGTCAATCACAGAATTATTTTGTCTGTAAAATGGGATGAAACAAATTCCAGACCGCTGTCTAAAGAACAAAAAGATATGCTGGATATAATCAATTCATGTAAAGAAAAATTAGATTTACAAGAAACCGCCCAGATGATAAACACCCAAGAATTAGAAACCGCAATTTTTTTACAAAAACACCTGTGCAGTTTTAAACATTAAAACTTTATATAGCATGAACAACTCGACAAAAAGATACCGCATATACGGCAGATGCACCCGCATTGCGTAAAATTCTGTTTAATTCATAAAATGTTGCACCTGATGTCATAACATCATCAACCAATAAAATCTTTTTTCCCGCAATTTTATCTTTGTTTATAACTTTGAACACACCACGAACATTTTCGCGTCTTTGTTTTGATGTTTTATGCCCCATGTCTGGTCTGTATTTTCTGGATACAGAATTTACATCTAACGCGGCATTAAAATGTTTTGCAATTGGTCGCGCCAAAACACACGCTTGGTTATATCCGCGTTTAAATAACCGTTTCCACGCCAAAGGCACAGGCATCACAATATCAACCGATAAATCTAAATCACGCAATGCGTTTATCATAGCGCGCGACATTAAGTTTTTGTATTTCAATTGGGATGCATGTTTAAAAGGTAACATTATATTTTTCGAAACATCATCATAAACACATGCAGAACGAATAAAATCTAAATCGCATTCACCGGATGCACAATGCGGACACATTGGCTGTAGCCCCAAATCTAAATGAGCAGGAAATGGATAACCGCATTTAAAGCATTTTGGATTTGATATCCAATTAAACCTGGACCAACACGATGCACACAAACCACCATGTGATTCAACCAAATCACCGCACACAGGACAAATTGGTGGATACAAGAAATCTAATAAACGATTAAATATTTTTACCACGTCATACTTTTGTATGTTTTCTTGGAAACATTGTCACCAAACATATTGCGTTTTTGTTGGGTCAAAGTTTCAAAAACATCACCAGAAATTACACGCAACACAAACACATCGTCAGAACGTTGTGACAACACAGGAACAATACGTTGTTCTGCAACACCTGTATCACGTAAAACCTGTTCTACGATTGCCAAACGACGTGCCGCTAATTTTCTACCATCTTTTGTATACGTTGCAGATTCTGGGATTGCAACCTGGATAGCACGTTTTGGATTATTAACAACGATAGAAGCGGTTTCATTCAAAATATTATAATTTTCACGTGACAATGCAGAATCACCATTCAAAAAAGATATTTTTACCTCTAATGGACGAACACCACCTGAATTTTCAGACAAATCACGTTGGGCAGAAAAACCTTCTATGTCCGAGGACATATCGCTGGCTACATCATAACGATCATCTATTTGATATGTGGATAAATGCTTGTTTTCCGACATATACGTCTTTTTGAATGCCTTTTTCAATTCTGTTGGTGACATACGAGACATTTCATTAACAGATGTAAATTTTGGTTCAGAAATTTCATTTCTTTTTGTCGCAACAGAATTCATTTTAACGTCATCTGTATCCATTGGAACAACTTCGCGTTTAACATTTACATTACGACCAGATGATGTCTGTGCAATTTTGACATCATTTTTAACATTATCTTTTTCTTTCAACACAGGGCGAACATTGGCAATTGCCTGTTCGGTGCGTTTTTGTAATTCATTTAATCTGGCAATTTCTTCACGCAAAGCATTTATTTCATTTATAGTTTGTTGATTTTTCGTTTCGCGTTCTGCCACGGTCTTTTTTGCGATTTTCACAGGTTTTGCTGATAGAGATTCTTCCGGCAATAATTCATTTGATGTTATCACTGAAATTTCATCCATTCTGGGCACCCGCAAAGGTGCATCATTATTCGCCCACAAATCAGAACTGGGGCGCATAGGTCTTAATACATCATTTGATGCGACCATATTATTTTTCACAGATTTTTTTGCGTTGCGTGCGACAACTTTTTTTGCAACCTGTTTCTTCACAGGTGCAACAGAGACGATTCTTTTTGATTCAATTTCTTCACCAAATGCGGCACGCGCAGAAACCATTCCTGTGTACACATCAACAACCGGCAAATGCGCACCAGCTGTGGCATTCACACAAAATAAACATAACAACAAAGTTACAGAAAAACGCTGCATAATCCTTTCCTTCCTTAATCAATCATAGAACAAATCGCGAAAGTGGTGCAAGCAAAAAATACAGCGAAAAAAAACACCCGTTTGGGTGTCTTTTTTATTCTGTTACAACATCTGATATTTTTTGAACGGCCAGATTTTCTACATATGATTTTTTTGCCATTTTATCTAATCTGGTTGGGTTATCAAACAATTCATCCAAAGTAGCAGATAACCATTTCACAGAAAATTTTGATTGTTCAATCGCAAAACCACCACCCAGTTTAGCAAAAGATTCTGCATTTGCCGCCTGGTCTGGATTTATATTTAACGGAACCAAAATCGCAGGGCGTCCTATTGTTTCCAGTTCTATGACAGTACTGGCACCACTGCGTCCTATGACCAAATCCGCATCAATAATAGCAGTTGCCATATCGTGAATGAAAGACAACACATTTGCGCGAATTTTATGTTCTGCATAAAAATTTTGTAATTTTGCCACATTTTCAGGACGCGTTTGGTGTGTAACAAATATTTTTTTGTTTTTCATTTCTGATATTGCCTGGGGTACAATTTCATCTAAGATTTGCGCACCCAAAGATCCACCTGTGATTAAAAGTTTATTTTCATGCTTTAATGGCGCATTTGAATTTTTAAGTATATCTTCACGCACAGGCAGCCCAGTATAAACAACCTTTGCACTTGTTTTTTTTGGCATATCAGATACTGCTTCAAAACTGGTCATCAAAGTTTTTACCCAACGCATTGTGAATTTATTAGCCCTACCAATCGCCGCATTTTGTTCATGTAAATATGTTGGTATTTTCCATAAATGCGCTGCAAATACCGCCGGAACAGAGGCATATCCGCCAAAAGCTACAACACGATTTGGTCTGAAAATCATAAATCTTAAAGTCAGTGCTATTGCGGAAAAACCTATTTTTGCCAAAGCGATGATTTGCTTGATTTTAGATTTAGCTCCAACCCCAGATGCCCAAACAAAAGCTGTTTTTGCACCATTTGGTTTTCCATCCTTGACCATTTTCATAACACGACCATCACTGGAAATTGTGATTTTGTGTCCACGTTTTGCCAATTCGGTCGCCACACTAAGTGCCGGAAAAACATGTCCGCCTGTTCCACCTGTTGCAATCCATATTTTCATGCTTACCCCCATTATTTATTATTCCATGTATCTTCACGTACCAATGCCAATATCATACCAAATAATATACAAAATCCAACAAAAGATGCCCCACCATAAGATATAAATGGCAAAGTCATACCCTTGTTAAACACAAGATGCAAAGCACTGGTTAAATTAAAGAAAATTTGACCTGCAAATAAAGTTGCCGCCCCCGCCAGAACATATACGACAAATTTGTCTTTGGCCTGGCACGCATGCTGTATCAGCATAGAAAAAACATAAAATAACAACCCTATTAACGCGCATGCAGCAATGGCACCTAAATCTTCCGCTATGGAAGAATACACAAAATCGTTTGCTGATTCAGCCAAAACATTTTTGACGTATGATTTATCCCCACTGCCAAATAACCCGCCATGCCTGATTGAATTCACAGAAAACCAAACCTGGCTACCCTGGGACATTTGCCATATTTCTTTTGCACGTTTACCAACGTGTTCCATACAAAACAACGCATATACGCCCATACCGGTAAATCCAATACCAAACAGTGGCCAAAATATTTTCCATGGGATACCTGCAACTAACAACATTCCACCAAAAACACCACTGTATAACAATGCACTGCCCAGGTCTGGATGCTTTAATAAAATCAATACACATGGCACAAACAATAACATATACACGGGCCAATTAACACGTTTTAATGTTGGTTTCCATGGCTCTTTATTCAGGTAAATATTATCACCATATGTTTCGTGCATTTGGGCCAAAAACCACGCAGTCAAAATTATAAAAAATGGTTTTAATAAATCGACAGGCAAAAAATCAAAACCTGCTATATGGGCCCAACGTGCACTACCTTTTAATTTTGTTCCATGTGCAACTGTACTTAACAGCGCGCCATACATCGCAATAAATCCGGCCACAGACAATCTGATTATTTGCTTTTTATTTAACATACTGCAAAAAATCAAAGATATTATCCCCAACAAATATAACAACCATGCCTTTTGAAAAAAGAAATACCATGGTTTACCCATACGTGCGGCCTGGGCAGAACCTGCTGAAAAAACAACGACACAGCCAATAAATATCAGTACGAAAGTCCAAAACAATAACTTGCGATCTATTTCAAAATACCAGCTGGTTAATTTACTTTCATCTGTGCGTTTTAATTTCAGCATCTTTTATCCCATTATGCAAATTTTAACAAAATCAAAGCCAAACCAGAAAACAGAACAGATAACACAAAGAATCTGTCCACTATCTTTGATTCATCCCAACCCAATTCTTCAAAATGGTGATGTAATGGTGCGCGCAAGAATATACGTTGACCTGTACCTGTTATTTTGCGTGTAATTTTGAAACACATTGTTTGCAAAAATGAAGACAACAAAATTATAACCATCATACCTGCCGCAACTGCCATTATAAATTCTGATTTCAATAACATTGCAACTGTTCCCATAAATCCACCCAAAGCTAATGATCCAACATCACCCATAAATATGGCCGCAGGTTTTGCATTAAACCACAAGAATCCCAGAACCGCACCGAACACAGCACCCAATACTGGGTATAAAGCGCTGGCTTCTGGCAAGAACATAACCGCATCCATAAATCCAATTCTGGTTGCACCATACAATGCAACAACCAAAACAATTAACACAGGCAGATATAATTTTGCCAACATGCCGTCTAATCCATCTGTGATATTTGTAGCATTTGCAGAACCACAAATTACAAAATATGCAAAAATGTAATACACAAATCCCAGGGTTATAGGCATGCCAAATAAATAACCTATTTCCCAACCGCCCAAAGGCAATACTATACTTGACCCCAACACGATAGATAAATTTGGAACATAACCCGGCATAGTTTTATTTATGAAATACGCCAAAATTGCGACACAAATTGCCTCTAATCCCAATCGGGCCGCAGGCGATAATCCGTTTGATGCCTTTTTTGATTGACTGCTGATTTTTTTATAATCATCTGCAAAACCAATTAAACTGAACATCAATAATGCAGACAGCGCAATCCAACCTGTTTCGTTATGCATAGGCATAAACAACAAAGAAGAAACCATCACAGCGATTATAATTAAAATTCCACCCATTGACGGTGTACCAACTTTCTTTCTGTGATTAGCTGGCACATTTTCGCTGATTGGTTGCCCCATACCTTGAACTTTATGCATCAATTTGATAAAACTACGACCAAAAACCAACATTATCATGAAAGCCATACCAAAGGCCACAGCAAACTGTGTCCAACCACTTGCAAAAAAACTCCAACCATGATTGATGATAAAATCCGTAAGCATAAAAAACTCCTTTCAATATATTGATATTTTATCATAAAAAAAGCTGTAAACAAATGAATATATAAAATATATTCATACGCCTTTTAGAATATACCACCAACCTTGGTTTGTTCGCCATGTAATTCTTTAGATTTTGGTGGATTTGGTGCCTGGCCAGGTTTGAAAACTTCGTTAATTATAATACCGTCTGGATCTTGAGATGCAGAAATACCAGTATTACGATTTACCCTGATAAAACTTAATCCATCTGGCACAGGGAAAGGTTGATTACTTTCATCTTTCAAAGCAACATTCATAAAATCTGCAAATACGCGTGCCGCCATATGTGAACCAGCACCCTTGCCCAAAGGTTTTGGCACGTCATAGCCCAAATATACACCTGCAATTAAATTCTTGGAAAACCCAATAAACCAAACATCTTTGACCTGGTTTGTAGTTCCTGTTTTTCCCGCAATCGTATGACCTTTGACCCGTGCTTGTTTCCCGGTTCCGCGTTCCACAGCACCCTGTAATATAGAAACGATTTGATATAAACTTTGTGCATCAGATAATGGATCTGTTGGTTTTTCTGCCTGGGGCGGTAACAAAGTTGGATTCCAATCTATTTGGGTTGATGGTGCACCGTCTAATACATTGCCATATCTGTCTTCGACATAATCAATCATTTTTGGTTGAATAACACGACCACCATTGATAAATGCAGAATATCCCAACACCAATTTTTCCAATGTTGTTTCGCCCGAACCCAATGCCATAGATTCGTTTAATTTACTGCTGTCTATTTGGGGTGGATACACACCAAATCTTTGGGCCGCTTCAATAGAATCAGCAACACCAATTTGTTCAACCAGGCGTACAGTTGGAACATTTCTGGATGTTTCCAATGAAAAACGAAGTGGAATATTTCCTAAAAACTTTCTGTCGTAATTTTCAGGTTTCCATTCTTTGTTATTTTCACGCCAACCAACAATTGGTGCATCCAATATTAAACTTTCTGGGCTGTAACCTTTTTCCAACGCAGACAAATAAACAAAAGGTTTAATTGTTGAACCAATTTGACGATATGCCTGGGTTGCACGATTAAATGAAGATTCACGGAATGAACGTCCACCCGTCATAGCCAACACACGACCAGTATGCGGATTCATCGCGATAATTGCACCCTGTAATTTAGGTTCTTTTTCACCCTTGTTTTTATTAAACGCATCTAATTCTTTTGCCAAAGCTTCAGCAGCAGCGCGTTGAAATTCTGGGTTAATTGTTGTTTTGATATACAACCCATCATTGTATAATTTTTCACGTCCCAATTTTTCCAACAATTTACGACGAACATCTTCCGCAAAATATTGAAAATCCATTTCCATTTGTTCTGTGAATCCAGAATTGATATTCAAAGGTTCCGCAGCTGCTGTTTCCGCCTGATTTTTAGTAATAAACCCATCATCAACCATACGTCTTAAAACATAGTTTCTGCGCTCTATGGCACGGTTTCTGTCGTTTGGCGCTTTTGGCAGGGATGCCAAAAATGCACATTCAGACAAAGATAAATCTTTGACTGGTTTATTAAAATACATTAATGCAGCAGACCCAACCCCATATGCACGCGCCCCCAAAAAGATTTCGTTCAAATATAATGTCATTATGTGCTTTTTGGAAAAACTGCGTTCCAAACGCAATGCCAATATCGCCTCTTTAACCTTTCTGGATATAGTTCTGTCGGAAGTTAAAAAGAAATTTTTTGCGACCTGTTGTGTTATTGTTGATGCGCCTGTGAATTTTTTATTAAATCCCATTAAACGCATAGCATTGTTCATAGTTGCACGCAAAATACCCTGGACATAA
>JAKSTB010000023.1 GCA_024402815.1 Alphaproteobacteria bacterium
CAACACTGAATACGCCGTATGCAACAGTTTTGTTGTTTACTTCGTGTTCAAACACTGCTACGTTCTTCACTCCTTCGATTTCCATAAACAATGCTTCCAATTCATCAGGGTATACATTTTTACCACTGTCTAAAACTATCACTTGTTTTTTACGACCGGCAAAATGATATTGTTTATTTTTATCCAAATACACTAAATCGCCCGTATTGAACCAACCATCTTTATCAAACAGTTCTGCGTTTGCGGAATCATTATTCAAATATCCTTTGAAGATATTTGGCCCACGAACCCACAAAGTTCCAACGCCTGTTTCATCCATATCGCGAATTGTACATTCAGAACAACCAACCGGTGTTCCAAACGCAAACGGTACACGATGTTTCACAGGACGTGAACAACAAAACGGTCCAACAGTTTCTGTCATTCCATATCCCTGGATAAATGCCAATCCCAAAGATTCATAGAAATTTTCAACCTCTGGTTTAGTGGCGGCACCACCTGCAATCATCAGGTTTACACGCCCACCAAAGACGTCTTGTAATGGTTTTTGTATTTTACGTACCAAAAATCCCAAACCAAATTTTCTTAATGTCTTTTGATTTTTTAATACGAAAGACACCAACCACCACATGTGTTTTGCTTTGATACCTTCTACGATTTTGTTACGGAAAACCTCGTACAATCTTGGCACTGCAGGTATGCAATGTGGTTTGTATGTTTTAAAATCATCCAAAATATTTTTAGGATTGACTGTGGCTTGTAACAAAATTCCCATATGGAAATGCAACGGTGCCAATATACCCGCAGCAAACCCAAACACATGATACAGTGGCAAAAATCCATACATGATTTCATTTTTGTGAATCCATGCCCCCATATCAGAGTAACAATCAGATGATGCCTTTAAAATACCATGAGTTAACGGCACAACCTTTGGTGTTCCGGTTGAACCAGATGTAAACGACATGGTTGCAATATCATCGTCTGATAATTTAGCGGGTTTTAATTTCTTGTCCACTTCACCATCAGGTGTTTCGATATCATAAAACTTGAAACCTTTGGCATCATAGAAAAATGATTTTTCTGTACACACGAATTTACAACCAACAGTCTTGGTCATATTATCATACTCAAATGGTGTTAAATTAGTATCCAACAACAACACGGTTGCGCCCAAATACCATAACGCGAATAAAGTCAAAGGAAATTCAGGGATATTATGCGCCAATAAACCAACAACATCACCAAATTTGACCCCTGATTTACTTAAAGTTCCAGCCCTTGCTTTGATTAAATCCAATGCTTTACTAAAACTTATATTTTCGCGTACCAAAAACAAAGCATCTGGCGATTCTGTTGCCACCTGCTCTAATACTTGATACATATTCATAACATAAAATCCTTGTTGTTTTTATATTGGACAAGTTGTATTATAGTATTACAAAATAAAGATTGCAATTATGAAAATACTAACATTAAATATTAATTCTATACGCGCCCATATTGAAAGTTTTATGGATATTTTACGCAAAAATGAATATGACACTATCATGGTTCAAGAATTAAAGGTCGAAACCGCCAATTTTCCGTACAATTTATTGGACGAATTTGGCTATAATATCAAGGTTTTTGGTCAAAAATCATGGAACGGGGTCGCAACATTTTCTAAATATTCAATCGAAGATACCACAATGGGTCTGCCCACA
This sequence comes from Alphaproteobacteria bacterium, assembly GCA_024402815.1. Taxonomy (GTDB): domain Bacteria; phylum Pseudomonadota; class Alphaproteobacteria; order Rs-D84; family Rs-D84; genus Enterousia. The sequence goes on from JAKSTB010000023.1 coordinate 1,707, forward strand.
TTTTCTGATGAAAATTCCAGATTTTTAGAATGTGTAGTGGATGGTCGGGTCCGTTTGATAAATGTGTATATGCCAAATGGTGATTGCATTGAATCCCCAAAATTTCCGTATAAAATCGATTGGATGAACGCTTTCACTAAATACATAGAACAATATATTGATTCCCCTGAACCTGTCATTATCGGTGGCGATTATAATGTAGCGATTACTGATAACGACATCTGGAAACCACAAAATTATGTTGGTTCATCTATTTCTGCGCCTGCGGCACGTGAAATAATGCAACAGTGGTTATCAATGGGATGGATTGATACATGGCGCGAATTTCATCCAAATGATATAGATTATACATGGTACGGGTATCGCGGTGGCGACACAGTTGGTAAAAAACAAGGGTTACGCCTGGATTATTTTCTGTGTAATAAATGCGCCGCAAAAATGATTAAAAATTGTGAAATTGATATAGAACCACGCAAACACGCAAAACCAACAGATCACTGTGGTTTGATGCTGGAAATCAAAGATTAATCATCATCCACACGCGCAAAATCGTCGTATGCATGATATGCAGGGCCAGTGCTTTCTTGGTATTTATATTCTGCAACTGTTTTACCACTGTATTGTCCGAATAATTCATTAACTTTTTGCACAGTATTATCTATCATTTGTCGCGCTTTGTCGTCTTTGTATTCAATCCATTTTAACGAATGCTTTTTCAACCTTAAAAATCTCAACACAGGGGTTGCAGATGTATCCTGCATTTTAACTGGAAATCCCCCACATTGCATAATGTATCCTTCCAATGGAATTTGTGGTGCAGTTCCGGCTATCAAACTTTTCTCACCCGGGGTCTTACCTGTTTTAATATCCAACACACCGTCACTCATTAAAACATCAGCGCGCGCATGAACATTACGTCCAGCAATTTTAACTTCGCCCTCTTTTTCTGCATCTACAAATATTTTACCTTTTAATTCTGTGGAAACATATTCAGCAATTTCACAAAATCTTTTATGCCAAAAATAAAACAGCACAGAATCTTTTGGTAATTTTTCTTTTGCCCCGGTATCCATTTGGGCAACCAAAGATTCATAGTCAAAATCTTTTGAATTTTCTATTACTTCGTGAACTATATTTCCAAAAGAACGCGCATCCGGCAAAACCCAATAATCATCAACTGGTCGCAAATCTAAAATATGTTTAACATAGAATGCGTATGGGTTGTGCACCAATAAATCAATATCTGTTACAAACACATCAGATCTGTCAATTGGTGGCACAGGCGCAGAATAATCCAGTGGATTAAAATCAACATTATCTTGATTCAAAACGCTTTGTAAAATTTCCGTACCATTATTTATATCACCAACAGTTACACGAACACGCGATATAAATCTGGATTCAGTTGTCAAAGTCCCACCAGATCTTTTCGAACGCAACCAATATACCTCTGGTCCACATGATAAATTCATAAAATCTAAAGCCATCAAAGATATTTTCTTGTTCGGGGATGGCAATCCAATTTCTTTTGCTATTTTTGCAGGCAACCAAGTTGTTTCATATCCGCGTATTGGGAACATATCTTCATTTAACCCGGTCAATATAACAACATCTGCATTTTGCATACGCGATTCTATGGTACCCAAAACGCAAACACTGTAATCATGATTCATTTGTTGTCTGATTGTTACATTGCTGATTGCATTTTCAACAAAAGCCCGCGCATCGGAAACATTTAACCTGATACCATTTTTACATAATATATCTGACATCTTTTTTATTGCCTGCCATACACAAATGGTATCTTCATCATATATATCAAATTTTGGATGCAAACCTTTTGTTCCATTTTCTTCGATATAATTATTCAACATATCAAAGATATTACAATTTGCGTTTCTGTATTTTTCTTCATATCCCAATCTGTCTTTTTCTATCCACTCATCAAACAGATTTAAAATTGCACGACCAACGCAAGTTGCCTTGCCAGATATACCCGATGAAAAATCAGCATCAATACCACATTTTTCCATTTCTGTTTTTATTCTTTGATTCGCCGCCGCATCAGGTGTAATTATCAATACAGATTTTTTTTCATTTATTGCGCGTCTGGTTATTTCGGTTGCAACGCGTGCCTCTTCACTTTCTATGTCGCATTCTATCAATGTGCAATTATCTAATTGTTTACCTGGGTGTTCACCGCTATTTCCAAAGGCAGTATTCAAAACATCTATGTAATCATTTTTACCAACATCCAGAGTTTGCACATCTTCCGCATTCAATCCCAATCCAGATAAAAATTTGTATTCTGCATTATATGGGTTTGTATCTAATTCGAAATCTTCAACCCGACCGGATATTTTTCCGGACAATATTATTTTACCATTTTTGCGATTTGCAATTTCATGCATTAAATCTGCCGTTGCGACCACAGATGCAGTTGACCCACACACAATCACAGATTCATAATCATCCAAATACTGTTTACAATCTTCAACAGATTTATTTATCTTTTCCGCCGCATACAATTTATCATGTGGTAATTTTTTAATGATATCTATTATGCGTGCTTTGTTTTGAAAATGAATTGCATATGTATCGCCAACTAAATCTAATAAATCTACATCATCTATACTTTTATTTTGATTTATTAAATAATCTTGCATACGAACAAAATCGGCCGCCACAGGCAACGCGGTCTTGATATGTTTTATACATGCATCAGCAGATAATAATTTAGATAAAACGATTATGCGTTCTTGATTTGATATAATATCATCATCTATTTCCCCGCCCTGTTCTTCAACACCATTACCCAACGGAACCAGGTTTGGCAAAATAACAGCGTGTCCAATTTTATCAACAATCATACGTTCAAATTTACGAATTGCGCGACGTGACGGCAAAAAAATCAGCACCTTGGAAAAATTGTCCCTGTATTGTTCAATTTGTTGCCACAGTGCATCCAATATATGAACAGGATTAGATACATTAAAGATATTATTATTTGACACCTATGACCTTCCTTAATTCTTCCAAACCAATTTTCTTTTCGGCAGATGTTTCCAAAATCTCTTCCACCATCGCAGGATGATTTTCATGAGATATATTTTTTTGATTTAATTCGCGAACTTTTTTATCTTTTTTTGTATAAACAATTTGATAGCAAATTCCGTTTGCATCACAAAAATCCATTAAATCCAGGTCTGAATCTTTAACCCCAATACGCGAATCTATCAATAAAAATAATCTGCGCAATTGTGAACGATTTAATAAATATTCCTGTAATCTGTTGACCCAACAAATTGCTTCTGCTTTGGACACTTTTGCATAACCATAACCCGGCAAATCAACAATCATTATTTTATCATCTATGTTGAACAAATTTAAACTTTGTGTTCGACCAGGCGTATTAGATGTACGTGCAATTTTTTCCCCAACCACAGCATTTATCAGTGAAGATTTTCCAACATTACTGCGACCAACAAAAGCATATTCACCAAACAATGTTTTTGGTAAAGAAGACACAGTTTCAAAAGATCCAACAAATTTTATCATTTTTTATTCACCAGTTTTTTATATGCTTCTTTTTTTGAAATGCCTGTTCTTTGCGCCAATTCACTTGCTGCGTTTTTGGTAGATTTTGCAACAATATCATTAACGATTTCAGCGATTTCATCATCAGACATTTTTTTATCCGGTGCAGGTTCAATTACTATCACGATTTCGCCGCGCGGTGGTTCTATATTTATTAAATCAGCAGGATAGCCAATTTTGGTCTCTTCATGAATTTTTGTAATTTCACGAACAATTGCGATTTTACGTTCTGGCATAACATTCGCCAAAACACGAATTGTATCCATAATGCGATTTGGACTTTCGTAATAAATAATAGTATGTCTGATTTTGTTATCATCACGAACTTTCTTTTCATCAAAGAAACCACAGAAAGTAAATCTGTCTGTTGGGAATCCAGACAACACCAACGCAGATATTACCGCCGTTGGCCCCGGTACCATAAACACAGGAACATTTTCCCCGCGTGCCGCCCTGACCAACCTGAATCCTGGATCACTTATCCCCGGCATACCCGCATCAGATACAGTAGCTATGGCCTTACCATTTTTTATTTTTTCAACCAAAGAATCTACAACTTCGCGTTCATTATGTTCATGGCACGAAACAACCTTGGTTTTAATATCAAAATGTTTTGCCAACTTAGAAAACACCCGTGTATCTTCGGCTGCAATTAAATCTGCATTTTGCAAAACCTCTATCGCGCGTGGCGACATATCTGACAGATTTCCAATTGGCGTTCCAACTACATAAAGCCCTGATTGCATTTTAAATCCTTTTATAGTAGAATATTAGCATATAAAAAATGGTTTTTTCAATGTATATGAATAAATTTTTGATTTTTGCTGGAATAACCGCTTTATTGGTGGGATGTGGCGGAATGAACAAATCTGGTCATTATAACTCTATCGCAACATCAACCCCAACGGATGTCCAGGACAGCTTTTTATATTCTACACCTCTTTATGGGTCTGATGATGGTGGCCCAAATGCAAATATCGCGGTATTATTACCTATGACCGGGGACGCAAAATCAATAGGAAATGACATAAAAACATCTATCGAGACAGCTTTTTTAAGAAAACCTAAATCAAACATTAAAATATCTTTCTATGATTTATCTGGGGATGACGAATATAAATATTCAGTGATGCGCACCGCGTTAAATTCAAATCCAGATGTCGTTATTGGCCCCCTGTTTGCAGGCGATGCAAAAATTATTCGTGATATAAAACCCGGCAATTTACCTGTATTGTCATTTACATCTGATACAACATCTTTGGGCGATGGTGTTATGACCATGAATTTGATTCCAACCCAAAGCATTGAAACAATTGTTCGTCAAATGCAATATGATGGTGTAACAGGTTTGGTATTGTTGGCGCCAAATGATAATTCTGGGAAAACCATGGTATCTGTCGCGGACAGCGCATCTGAATTTTACAACATACCAATCAAAGGTATCTTTTATTATGAACCTGGAAAATCAGATTCTATAAAAGATACGGCTATAAAATCTTCTATGTTTAACACCAGAAATGCTGTAAATATTCGGGCCCGCGAAATTTTATCTGACATTTTAACCAAAGAAAATTTAACTCAACAAACAGCAAATAATTTATCTGCTCAGTTGGAAAAGATATCCAGAAACGAAACATTGGGTGATTTACCATATGACGCAATTTTATTCTTGGGCAACGGCAGTGATTCAAAAACATTGGCTTCCTTCTTGCGTTATTACGGGGTCAATAATCGTAATGTCGCATTCTATGGGACAACACTGTGGCACGATTCAAATATAATTTCAGATTTCACAATGTCTGGTGCAAAATATGCCACATTACCGGAAATTTCTGAAAATTTTGTCCGTTTATATAATATGATTTCAGACCAAGATCCAAATTATTTAACTTCTTTTGGATATGATGCTGCTAATCTTGCTTTGGGAATGTTATTCACACAAAAAACACATGATGAATATCTGTATGACCCCAGTGGTTATGTTGGAACGACCGGTGTATTTCGTATTCAACCAACTGGTGAATCTGAAAGGGCCCTGCGTATAATGGAATTAAATGGGTCAAACGCCCCACGCGTATTCAAAGAATCGCCTGAAAATTTCTTGACACCTGTGTATAATGTACATGTTACAAAAACCACGTTTTTACCAGAACAAGAATTATCAACCCCGGGGCTGAATCCTGGCGATTACATCAAAATTCCGGAACATTTAAAAAATAAACGCGAATACAGAACAAAAACCATAGGGGCAAATTATACCCCAGAAGAACAGACCCAGGCAGAAACATCCGAAGCGGTCCAAATTTATTCTGATCCCGAAGATTCCAAGGTAGAAAATCCTGATTTTGAACCTGTAAAGAAAGAAACCATTTCCCGCAAATATATCGACAGTGTCGAAGTCCAAGATTAATATACTTTTTTTTCATTTGCTGTTACCCACAAAAAATGATAAAATAATATAAAAAGTAACGGGGGGATGATTTATGCAAAAAAAGTTAGTAATTATCATGATGGGATTATTTATAACCCATGGCGCAATGAGTGACGTTGTAAACAATACATACGGTGTGCCACCTATTCCTACAACTGCACCAGCGGTTGAAGAAACAGTTCCAAACAGCGAAGGCATGAGTGAATTAGAAGTAATCAAAACTCTGCGTAACGATATCGCCACGTTAGACGCAGAAATAGAAAAATGCAATCGTAAACGCAAAGGTTGGGTTGCAACTACTGTGGTTGGTGGTGTTGGTGTAGTAGGCACAGGTATAGCCGCATTGGTTCAAAACAAGAACTTGAAAGAAAAGAAGGCAGAAATCAACACATTGAATTCTGAAATTCAAAGTACTAATGCAGAAATACAACAGAAACAGAATCAGTTAAACAATTTAAATACCCCTCAACAATAAAATCTTGGTGATTAACATGAAAGCATACAGAAATTTGTTAACAATATTTATGGCAAGCGTATTAATGATACCTGGATACAGGGCTAATGGCGCGATAATGACGAATGAAATACGTGGTTTAATGGAAGAAAAAGAACGCAAGATGCAGGAACTGGAAAAATGCGATGGTAAACGCAAAGCTTTTATGATTGCGGGTATTTCTACGGTTGGTTTAACTGCGGTTGGGGTTGTTGGAAACGTTGTATTGGCGAACAAGAATAAAAAATTAAGTGAAGAAATCAACACAAAACAATCAACATTGAACAGCAAACAGGGAACACTGGGTAACTTAAACAATGAAATAAACTCAAAATTATTGGAAAACGCGAATATCAAATGGCAACCTGATGTTGTTCCCCCAACACCTGTTATACCTAAACCTGATGTTGTTATAAATTATGATGGATATACATTGGATTGTGGCAGCACCACAACATTGGTATTTAAGACAGAAGATGTAAACGGTACAGTATTTAATCGTTTGGATGCTGAATGTAAAGAAATTGGTGGCAAGGGATTGGTTGAATCAAGCAAAGACACAGAAAATGGAACAACAACATTTGCATGTGTTGATGAATCAAACAATCAAAAATGCAAGGAAGCGGTCAATCCAAATCCTGATCCAACTCCAAACCCGGCACCAACACCTAAAAAGGAAGCGGTCAATCCAAATCCTGATCCAACTCCAAACCCGGCACCAACACCTAAAAAGGTATATGACAATCCAGACTGTCAAAACCCACGTGTAACGTTCGACAATGCAACAGATGATGCAGACCAAATCGAAAACATTCAAGGTTGGTGCGAATTACACCTTAAAGGTAATTGGACCAAAATTTCCGAACAAGGCAGCCGTGTAACATATGAATGTAAAAACAGCCAAGTTTGTCAAGAAATGACGATCAGAACAAATTGTGAAGATTCTGGCGGTACATGGCGTAACAACGCATGCTTCTGTGGTCACAACCAACAATCAAGCGACAAAAACATGATGTTAACAAATCAAAACACATGTAAATGTAAAACAGGTTATGTCTATATCGACAACAATGATAAATCCAAGGGTTGTCGTATGGGCAGCAACCAACAGGCTGTAGATGAATTTATCCAAAAGGTAAATGCAATGCAAACTGCGATTAATAACATCGACAGCAGAGTCAGTCAATTAAGAACAGCCGTCAATAATATGTCTGCTGCGGGTAGTGAAGAAGCTTTGACTAATTTGTGGACCCAGGCTGGAAATTATGCCCAAGAAGCAGAAGCACGTGTTACAACCGCAAACCAAACATATACCGATGCAATGGCAAAGTATAATGCATTGTCAACAGAAGACAAACCACGTGCGGCCAGTCGCAAACAAGATTTGGATGTATTAAAGGGTCAAATGGACAGATCAAGAACCGAAATCAACACATTAAAGAACAAGGCTAACACAGATTATCAAACCGAATTAAACAAATATTTAGCCAGCTTAAGTTCACCAGAAGCTAAAAAATGTGTCGAAACTGGTGGTAAATGGGAAACAACATTCTGCCGTTGCCCAAGACCATTGGTTATGGCGTATCCAAACAATTGGTGCAAGCCGGCTAATTAAATTTCCGTAAATAATCAATACTGGGGATATCAAAATGATATCCCTGTTTTTATTTACTATTGCAAAGAAACAACCATCTCTTTATAATGGAAGCAAAGCCAAGGGAGGCAGTAATGAATTTTTCACAAACAAACATCAAAACATTTATTAAAATCTTTTGTGTGGTCGCATTGTTCGGTGGATTAACAATCTATTATTCCACCAGACCCAGTCTTGATAAAATGGTTGGACAAATGATTATGACAGGTTTTCATGGTGATGGTCGTTATTCAAATCCGGAAGATTTTGCCGCAATCGAAGATCAAATTAAACAGGGACAAATCGGTGGTGTGATTTTATTTGATGTTGATGTGTCTGGTTTGTTGGCCAAAGGAATGGATATAAACAAAGCAAAAAAACAAATCTTTTCTTCGAATATCAAAAGCACGACTCAGGTCAAAGAAATGAACAAACATTTGCAATCTATTGCCCCAACAAAATTATTAATAGCCATTGACCAAGAAGGTGGCAACATCCAAAGATTAAAAACACAACATGGTTTTGCCCCTATTCCATCTGCGGCAGATTTGGCATTGGGTGATGCAAAAACGACACGTGAAATGGCATACGATTTGGGTAATCGTCTGGCAGATTTGGGTATAAATGTTGATTTTGCCCCATTGTTAGATGTTAATGTTAATCCTAAATCACCAGCGATTGGTGCCAAAGGCAGAAGTTTTTCCGCCGACCCAAAGAAAGTAACTGAATTTGCAGGTGCTTTTGCTACGGGATTGGAAGATGCAAAAATCGCATATTCATATAAACATTTTCCCGGCCACGGCAGTGCCAGTGGTGACACCCATGCAGGAATCACAGATGTAACAAAAACATACAAAGATTATGAAATGGATCCATGGCGCGATTTGCTTAAAACTGCAACACCATACACAATGGTAATGGTCGCACATGTTATAAACAATAACATTGATACATTGCCTGCATCTTTGTCCGGCACAACAATAAATATGGTTCGCAACCTGGGATTTAGGGGTGTAATTATATCTGATGATATGGATATGGGCGCCATAGCCAACGAATACGGCCAAGAGAAAGCAATTGAAATGGCAATTAACGCCGGAAATGATATTTTGATATTCGGCAATAATTTGACTTTTGACAGAAACCGCGGTCGCGATGTCCATGCCTTGATTGTCAAAATGGTCAAAGAAGGAAAAATCAAAAAATCCAGAATTCGTGAATCCCACAGACGCATAATGAAAATGAAACAACACCTGCGTTAAAGGCTTAATAAATACTTGCGTTCATAAAAAAATAAGATATAATACAAGGGCTTTGAATTTGTTGCGAGCATAGTTCAAGGGCTAGAATGCAAGCCTTCCAAGCTTGAAATGCGGGTTCGATTCCCGCTGCTCGCACCAAGATTGGGCGTGCGCCGGAGTTGGAGAGCCGGGGCAGACTGTAAATCTGTTGTCTTACGACTGAGGTGGTTCGAATCCACCCACTCCCACCAAGTTGAATGAGTCCTCGTTTTCTGGGTCAAAAACCTCGAAAATCGGGGACTTTTTAGTGGTCCGACAAATTTTTTCATCATCATAAAAAATATCGCCATCAAAGCATAAATCTTGGACACAACGTTTTTGTTCAAGAGAACCGTTTTCCCAGATTTTAGATAAATTATTTATGAATTTACGTAATTTATTTGCCGCTTTATCTAATGGCATTACGTTCGGATTAAAAGATTCTATTTCTGCGGTCAGACAATCTATTTCGTGTTGTATCTTCGCAAGATGATCCGTTAGTGTTTTTTTTACTATTTCGTTATCTGTGTTTATCAAAGTATTAATTGTTTTGTTTGCTGTTGTTTTTAGTTGAGAAAGTCGCTGTTTCTTTTTTATATTATCAGCATTTCGTTCATCTAAAAATTCTTTATGCATAGTTTCTAACATGGCACAAGCTAAATTTACGACATCTTGATTTGGCACCATCTTTTGTAATATTTTTTTGAATACATCATGAACAACACTGCTTCTTATATGGACTTTGTTTTTATGCGTACATTCTTTATTTCCACATTTGTAATAATCATAAACAACACCATATCTGTTTTTGGAATGATAACCTGTCATAAAAGAATTGCAGTGTGGACATTTTATATAATGACGTAATGGAAAAGCAGGATCTTTCACATTGTATGTTCGGCTATTACAACGGTTTGATTTCTTTAAGCGTTTCTGAACACGTTCAAATAATGCAAGATCGATAATTGGATCAATATTCCATTTTTGTTCTGGTATGCCACGTTTTGGAAATGCAAATATGTTTGTATATTGTTTATTAGTAAGCATTTCTTTTATTGCTGTTGGACAAAATTGCTTCGCATTCGGATCGATTGTTTTTAGTTCATTATTGATATAATCACGAACATCTATAATTTTATCTAAACGTCCATCTGCAAAACGAACATAGGCTTCTTTTACAATTTCTGCTTTTTTGCCATCGTGAATAATTTGATGCTTTATACGTTTTAACCCGAAAGGAACAGAAAACAACCAAACACCCCTTTTTAGCTGATTGTTTATACCATCTCTGGCTTTAGTGTTTATGTTGGCTCTTTCAAATTCATCAAATGCAGCTTTTTGTACATATACAAATTTATCTATCGCTGTAAATTGGCGTATTTCACCATCTTTCGCAAATCCAAGTTTGTGCAATTTGGTGTTCTTTATAGTTTCGTATATATCAATAGAATCACCTGAATCACGTGCGATACGTGATGTATCATATGCTAGAACAAGGTGAGGTTCTTTTACGTTTTTTATAAGTTTAATTAGTTCTTTCAATGCGTCACGCTTTTTTATATTGGCACCAGTTATGCCTCCGTCTGTAAACACTTTTTCCACAATTAAGCCTAATGCATCCGCAAATTCACGACACTTTGATTCCTGGGTATCTAAACCATTCCCATCTATCATCTGATCCACGCTTGACACTCTGGTATAAACCCAACATTTTGTGATACCGTCTAACAAGTTATCTGTTGCCATTATTTTGCCCCTTCATCTAATATTCTGTGTATTATTTCTTCTAATGCATCACGCAACTCATTAATTTGCTTATCTGTCAAGCGTTTGCCAGTTTCGCCTAATACAGTGCGACAAGTATTAGTATCAAACATCGAAAAACAATACATATATTGTATGGTTTTTCTACCTGTATATATGTACTCACGTAAATAATAATCGAACACATTACGCAATATATTCACAAATTGCTCAACGCTTATCATTTGCTTATGCGTGCCTTTATAAAAATTGCCGTTATGAGTCAATACACCACAATAAAAGGGATTAGTTAGCAGCCGAATAAAATCACGTACAGAAAATTGTCTCCAAAGTACTGATTGCATGCTCATTCTAGCATCTCTTATATTATAAGGTGTAATTTCTCGTTGAGTTGCAAATTTCATCAGTACGGATTTGATTTGTTGTGCAACCTTATCGTTGTAAGGATTGTTGTTTTGGTATCCTAGAGGCATTCTTTTGGGATACATATCACCATATGCCATGTTTGTCTCCTTTGTTTTTGATGATATTATATGTGCATTATTTTAAATTGCAATAAATTATTTTTGAGAAATATAAAGCATACAGGTAATATATTATTTGGGGTTTATGTCCAAACAAGGTATAAAATTTTCAAAAAAAATACAGCTACACAAAAAGTGCTTGATAATATAGACAGAATGATGAGGAATAATTATAATTTAAAGATATATACTGGAAAGTATTCAAATATATACCAAGTATCATATAGCATATCTATTAGTTTTAGTGACGTATTATCAGGATTATGAAAAATAGATTACCAATGTTTGATGCCCCACTGATCGATTCTTATTTTGCGATCAAGGGATGTGATGACTTCTATATCGTCGCCATTGTGTCTTGCGGCTTTGGCCCCATTGAAATACAACCTGAATTTGTTAGGATTTCTGTATACTTCGACTGTGTCCGTATCTTTGCGGTGTTTATAATGCATATCATATGGATTTTTGTTTTTATTCATGTTTTATCCTTTATATCATATTATAGAACAAGAAAACCCCAGAATTTTTGATTCTGAGGGTGTACAACACTACTTAAGTAATAACCAAGAGCTATTCGAATTTTCGAATTCCTTCTTTGGTGAATCTGATCCGGCTCATTGTGTTTGAAATTACCACTATATCAGCCCCCTCATGATATGCATCACGGGCTTGTCTAACTGTATAAAGGTAATTTCCAGATATCGTTTCAATTACCACATCAGAACCCTGCCATCTAAATTTTATTGCCATTTTTAGTCCTCTTTGTTCCGGTTTAGGTAGTTATAAACCGATGCTCTGGATATTCCGTAACGTTTCATAGCTTCCTTAACTGACATTCTCTTAGATGACACCAATTCTTTCAATTCTTTAGCTGCATCACTGGATAATTTCTCTGTTGAGCCTTTGAACTTATGTTTTGCTTTGGCTATTGCTATACCTTCGGCTTGTCTAGCTCTGATCAACTCTCTTTCAAACTCAGCAATACTGGATAGTATACCAAGCATCAATGTGCTAATAGGGTTGTTTTCCCCTGGTTCAAAATGTAATTTCTCTTTCAAAAAAACAATGCTGCAACCTTTTCCTGTGATTTTTTTTACTAAGTCCAAAAGATCAAATGTGTTACGTGCTAATCTATCGAGACTATGGCAAGTTATTGAATCCCCTGGACGTAAATTATCCAACATAGCTTGTAATTGAGGGCGTTCTGTGTTTCTGCCACTGCATTTATCAATATATGTTCTATCAAAGTCTTTTTCATCCAATGTTTGCTCTTGACGTCCGGTACATTGAGAGCAACTAGATATTCTTATATAAGCGAACTTCATTTTTTATCATCCTTTGTTCGCTTTTTACTGATCAACAGGCTGATGAATAGCTTTCGCTAAACGCTTAAGTGCAACCCTACGTGTTACAATACCGACAAATTCGTTATCATCATCGTTTTGGTTGG
>JAKSTB010000024.1 GCA_024402815.1 Alphaproteobacteria bacterium
TTTTCATAATTAAATTTTTAGCATCTTTGTATGCAGAATCCATCCAACTACGAATTTCTTCATCAACCGCTTGAGCTGTTTTTTCTGATGCATTTTCCAAAGCAATTCTTTGACCAAATGTGTTTGCCTGATTTACAGAAACCAAACCAATCTTGTTAGACAAACCCGCGGTTGTAACAGAATAACGCACCAAACGGGTTGCCATTTTGATATCATTTTCTGCCCCAGTTGTGATTTTTTTATTTCCAAAGAAAATTTCTTCGGATACACGACCCGCCAAATACACAGATAAATTTGCACGAATTTCTTCCAAAGTCATAGACACTTTATCATCAATTGGCAAATGTTGAACCATACCCAACGCATGTCCGCGTGGAACGATTGTCGCTTTGTGAATTGGGTCTGTGATACCTTCATAATGCAAACCGATAAACGCATGCCCCGCTTCGTGATAAGCAGTTAATTTGATATCTTCTGGGCGCATTTTGCGGTTCTTTTTTGGTCCCATTAAAATCTTATCGCGTGCTTCTTCTATATCGCTTTGTTCAACAACTTTGTGATTGCTGCGTACTGCATGCAACGCTGCTTCGTTCAACAGATTTTCCAAATCAGCCCCAGAAAAACCGGTTGTTCCGCGTGCAACATCAATCATTGCAACATTGTCATCTATTTTGAATTTCTGGGCATGCAAATTCAAAATATCTTTGCGACCTTCCATGTTTGGTAAATCAATATGAATCTGTCTGTCGAAACGACCGGGGCGCAACAATGCAGCATCTAACATGTCAGGGCGATTCGTTGCAGCAATAACAATGATGCCTGTTTCGTTTGCAAAACCATCCATTTCAATCAACAATTGATTCAAAGTTTGTTCACGATCATTGTCATTATAGGAATGTTTACTGCGGCTTTGACCAATCGCATCAATTTCATCTATGAACAAAATACATGGTGCATTACGTTTTGCCAATTCAAAAATTTCTTTAATTTTTGCAACACCCAAACCAACGATGATTCCTGAAAAATCACTGCCCGATGTAGCAAAGAAAGGAACATTTGCTTCACCTGCAACCGCACGTGCCAACAAAGTTTTACCTGTTCCTGGTTCCCCAGACAATAAAATTCCGCGTGGCACACGTGCACCCAAAGCTTTGAATTTTTCACGGTTTTTCAAGAAATCTACAACTTCCATCAATTCTTGTTTTTCTGCGTCTATCCCCGCAACATCTTTGAAAGTCGTTTTTGTTTTACCTGTTGTAACCTTGGTTGGATTTTGACCAATTAAACTGCGTGTGATACCACCACCATTGCCACCACGCAACATTTTTAACAACCAAAACAGGAATAAACCGCCCACAAATATAGAAAACCATTTATACATGGTATCTACCGTAGAAGCGCTGTTATCTATGGATATAACCGCCCCACTGTTAGAAATTTTTTCCAACATTTCAGGGTTATAAGCAATCACTGCCTTGTATGGTGTTCCGTCTTTCAAAACACCGCTGGCTGTGTTGTCTTTGGATATATTCATAGTTTTAATATCATCACTTCTGCGTAAAACATCAGAAAAAGATAATTCAATCGGCGATTTGACTGTTTGTTCTTCTGAGGTCACATTTGTATTTTGAACATCAGAGAAAAACAACACACGCGCAATCAATGCAACAAAAAATATGATGAAAACAATTAAATAAAATTTGGAACCGTCTTTTCTGTTAAATATTTTTCTTTCTTTTTTCATGTCTTTTCCTAAAACTTGTTTTTTTACCCTCTGGAACGATTAAAATTCTGTCCCCTAATCTGCGAATCGTACAATGCCCCAATGTGAATTTACAATCCGACTGTAAATTACATAGTGCTTGTTTCAAAGAATTCAAGCGAACAGGATAATCATTCCCCCCAATCTTTTGAATCAAAGATCCCAAAAACTTTAATCTAATTTCTTCCGCTTCGTCAAATAAAAAAGAAGAAATAAACATCGCGCCCCATGAACGAATAACCATTTCTATGCGCAAAGAAATATATTTATCCATCCATTCGCGTGTTCGACCCAGATTTTGAATCGCCAATAAAATTCTGGAATCACTGATACCCAAATCATCTTCCAACAAATGTCTGTTTTTACGAATTTTAACACGCGTATAATGATCATCACTGTTCATAGAATCAATGAAATAGCGAATATTATTATCATCACAATATTGCCTTATTTCTTTGCGGGAAACCTCTAATAACGGGCGAATAATTTTAATACCATTTCTTTCAGATTCTGGCAACATAGCTGACAAACCGTATAACCCACTGCCACGTGATAAATTCATCAAGAAAGTTTCAATTTGATCATCACTTTGATGCGCGGTTACCAAATATTCAATGTTATTTTCATGGCAAAAATCTGTCATCATTTTATAACGCGCTTCACGGGCAGCCGCTTCCAACCCATTTTCAGGTTTTTTTTCGTTCCAATAAAAAATATGACATGGAATATTTAATTTTTTACAAACATCAATGACATATTCAGTTTCAATGTCCGCTTCGGGTCTTAATCTATGGTTAACATGCAAACAATAAACATTGGCACCAATTTCATGCAACCAATACAATAAACACATAGAATCAACACCACCACTGACCCCCAAAGCCATCGAAACATTTTGGTATTTATTCATAAAATCTACAAATTTTTGATTCATAACAAGACTATTTTATGTTATAATTTCCAAAAATAAAGGAAAAAGAAAGATGAATAGTAAAATTAAGTCGGGAGCCGTATATTGCGGGCACCAGGCGGGAAATAATCCCGAATATATTCGTGATGCAAAAAAAATTGGTGAATTACTGGCCAGAAATAAAATCACTTTGGTTTTTGGTGGCGGAAATGTTGGTTTGATGGGGGCTGTGGCTACTGCTGCCATTGATAACGGTGGCCAGGTTATTGGCATATCAACAACACACGTTGTATCCCTGCAAGAACCCGCCCACGAAGACATCGATGTAAAAATCGTAGATGGATTATCTGCCCGCAAACAAGAAATGTATGATTTGTCCGATGCATTTGTTATTTTGCCTGGTGGAATGGGCACATTGGACGAAATGACAGACATCATGACCAAACAACAGGTTGGCGAATCTTGCAAACCTATATTCATGATGAATACCGCTAAATATTGGGAAATCTTTGGGGATATTATGGTATTAATGCAAACAGAAGGTTTTATGCCAAACCCAGATGATTACAATTTGCATATCGTGAGCACACCGGAAGAACTTATCCAAGATTTAACCGTCGACAGTGATCGTTTTTTCACGAAATGCAAGGCCCTTTGATATCTTAATTCTGGATTTTGGTATCTTTAAATATTCAGACAATAATTCAATAACCGCCCCATTGGCACGGCCTTTTTCAGGGGCGGTTGTTGTATAAACACGCAAAATATCGCCATCTTGGACGACTTTATTTTGCTTGGCATGCGGTGTTACACGCACCTTAAAATTCTTCACGGAATCTGTCATCACTCATTATATGAACATGGAAATGCATAACCGATTGACCTGAACCGCGACCAGTATTAGCAACCGTTCTGAAATTATCACGCACACCTAATGTTTCAACAGTTTTACGAACACCCTTCCAAAAAGCAATTTGGAAATCAGCCGGCGCATTTTGTGTAAAATCAAAAATATCTGTGTATTCACCACGTGGAATAACCAAAACATGAACTTTGGCCCGTGGTGCAACATCATAGAATGCCAACACAGTATCATCACTGTAAACTTCTTTACATGGAATTTGACCACGTAAAATTTTTGCAAACACATTATCGTTATCGTACATAAATTCCCCCTTTTGTATATCCAGATAATACAACGACCCCAAAGATAAAATCAAGGGTTGAAATATAAAAAATTTTTACTATATTTCAGGCATAGCAAAGGAGTTATATTATGTTTAAACCATTGCATAACTATATTTTATTAGAAAGAATAGAAGAAGAAAACAAAACCGCAGGTGGAATCATTATCCCTGATAACGCAAAAGAAAAACCAGTTCGTGGCCGTGTTATTGCCACTGGTGACGGTATATATGACAACGGGCAAAAGATTCCTGTAACGGTAAAACCAAATGATATTGTATTATTTGCAAAATGGGCTTCATCTGCAAATGAAGTTAAAATTGATGGCAAAGATTATGTTTTAATCAAAGAATCTGACATCTTGGGAATTTTATAATCAAAGGAATAAACAATGGCAAAAGATATTGTTTTTAATACAGATAAATTGGCTGCGGGTGTCGATAAATTGGCAAACGCAGTAAAAATCACAATGGGTCCAAAGGGTCGCACTGTGGTTATAGAACGTTCATATGGCGCACCAATCGCAACAAAAGACGGTGTAACGGTCGCCAAAGAAGTTTCTTTGAAAGACCCCGCCGAAAATATTGGTGCAAAAATGATTCAAGAAGTTGCAAAACGCGCTGGCGATAATGCTGGTGACGGAACAACAACTGCAACTGTATTGGCCCAGAATATTTTCAAAGAAGGTCGTCGTGTTATCGCAGCTGGTATGAACCCGATGGATATCAAACGCGGAATTGATATTGCTGTATCCGCAGTTGTCAAAGATATTGAACAACACGCGCGCCCTGTCAAAGATTCATCTGAAATCGCCCAGGTCGCAACAATTTCTGCAAACAGTGATTCCGACATTGGTCAAAAAATTGCTGATGCTATGGACAAAGTTGGCAAAGAAGGTGTTATCACAGTTCAAGAAGCCAAAGGTTTGGACACTGAAATTGATGTGGTCGAAGGTATGCAATTTGACCAAGGTTTCATGTCGCCCTATTTCGTTACAAACAGCGAAAAAATGTTGGCTGAATTGGAAAATGCACAAATTTTGGTTTCTGAAAAGAAAATCACAGGGTTGCAAGCTTTGTTGCCAATATTGGAACCGGTTGCCCAATCTGGCCGCCCATTATTGATTATCGCAGAAGATGTTGAAAGCGAAGCTTTGGCAACATTGGTATTGAACCGTTTGCGTGGTGGACTGAAAGTTTGCGCAGTCAAAGCCCCCGGCTTTGGCGACAGACGCAAAGAAATGTTGAAAGATATTGCAATCGTCACAGGCGCAACATTGATATCCGATGATATGGGTATGACATTTGATAATATTACACCTGCTGTGTTGGGTTCTGCGAAACGCGTTGTTGTATCCAAAGACAAAACATTATTGGTCAACGGCAACGGCGACAGTGATGCGATTAAAAACCGCGCAGATGAAATCCGCAAAGCATTGTCCACAACAACCAGCGACTATGACCGCGAAAAATTGTCAGAACGTTTGGCAAAATTGGTTGGCGGTGTCGCAGTTATCCATGTTGGTGGCATGACCGAAGTCGAAGTCAAAGAAAAGAAAGACCGTGTAGACGACGCATTGGCTGCAACACGTGCCGCTGTTGAAGAAGGCATCGTTGCAGGTGGTGGTGTCGCTTTGATACGCGCTGTATCTGCTTTGAAAGATTTGACCGGCGCAAACCAAGATCAAAATGTTGGTATCGACATTGTCCGCCGTGCAATCGTTACACCTTGTATGCAGATTGCTGAAAACGCGGGTGTATCTGGTGAAATCGTTGTTGGAAAAATCATGGAAAACAAAGATTACAATTTCGGGTACAATGCCCAAACTGGCGAATATGTAGACATGATGAAATCTGGTATTATCGACCCAGCAAAAGTTGTTAAAACCGCTATCACAGCGGCCGCATCAACCGCGGGTGTTTTGTTAACAACCGGTGCAGTTATGTCTGAAATTCCAGAAGAAAAACATTGTGATTGTGGATCAAACAATGCAATGCCTGGCATGATGTAATGCAAGAAAAAAAAATACAAAAATAAAAATCCCGCATTATGCGGGATTTTTTATCTGCATTTATCCAACGCAGCCATCAATTCATATTCCCAATTTCGTGAAACCATACCTTTTTTATCATTGACTACAACAATTTTTTTACGATCTGGCAACCGAGTTGCCACACCATCTATGGTATTATCTTTATTCAAATAAATGAAAATTGGATGGAATTTTTGATGCTTTAATAAATCAGTATCAACCTTAACATTTAACTTTGCAGTTAATTCATCACACCATTCAAATACGGGAAATACACCACCTGTAACATTTGATAACTTTTTAGTCATAACATCATCTTTCATTGTTTTATAACCATAATGCTGATAAAATTTAACCGCATTAGCCAATGGGAACACATCCATATTGGACGAATACAGTGCGGCAACATTTTCTGCTTGTTTCAATAAATTATTACCAATTCCCCAACCCTGATACATTGGTTCAATATATAAATGACTAAGATATATGGCACCGCGACTTGTTTTATATCCCAACGCAAATCCTATCATTCCATAATCATAGTAAGCAGCGAAAGCGAAATGATTTTTTTCCTTTTTCATGCCCCTGTCATAATCTTTAATCATCACTTCATTATCACGACTTTCATAGCCCAAATATACATCACACTCCCCTTCAATGCGTGCAAAATTATTGTACACACTTTGGTACGGCATAAACACAGGTTCTATTTCAAAATGTAATGTTTCTTCAATCATTGTTGCTTTTATCTCTTTACCCATATATTTTATACAAAAAATATTTTGTGTCAACAAATATTTCAAAATTTGCAAACAGCCCAAAATACTGATAAAATTATTACCAAAAGGTTAAATATGTCCAAAAAATTAAAAAAATTTCGAAAAAAAGTAATTACGCCAATATTATTCAACCCACTGACCCAATGGTTGTTAGCTTTTATGATTGCGGGCCTGATATGGTTTATATATTTAACATCTAAACACCGGTTCACAAACAAAGAATCTTTGAAACAATATCGCAATAAACCCGTGGTATTTGTGTTTTTCCATGGGCGCAGTGCAATGTTATCGCCCGTTATCAAAAGCGCACATGTTCCCGCTTATTGCATAGCATCACGGCACAAAGACGGTCGTATGATGGCACGTCTGCAAAGATTATTTGGTATGCGCGCAATTTACGGTTCAACCACAGATGGCGGTGTCGCAGTACTGCGTCAAGGTGTCAAAACAATGCGCGAAAAAAACACCCCTATTTGCATATCGGTTGACGGTCCGTCCGGTCCATCCATGAGTGTTCATGACGGTGCATTATATTTTGCCCGCATGACAGGCGCCCCCATTGTTCCATGTTGTTTTTCTGCATCACGGGCAATGTTCCTTAATCGTTGGGACAGATTTTTAATTCCAAAATTATTTGGCACATTAACAGTTAACATTGGCGAACCAATCTATGTTGATTCAAAATTAAAAGGCCCTGCATTTGAAGAAAAACGCAAAGAGATAGAAGAAACCATGGTTAAACAATTACGCGACATGGACAGGGAATTTAATTTGTTCCAAGTTGAACGCGGAATAAAATCCAGCGAATTCAAGAAACAGATCAGAAATAAAAAATAAAGAAATAAATCACCCTCGGGACAAGCCCCGGAGTATTACGTTTGCAGAATAAAAAACCACCGAATTAACGGTGGTTTTTTTATCTTCAGATATTTTCCGTTTTAGAAATTATATCTAAACTTCATACGACCAGATTGAGATGTGTAATCTTCGCGGACTTCAATATCATAGTTCAATGATAAATTCAATCCTTCGTACATCACAGTCATACCCAAACCGAATTCGCCGCCGATACGGGACAATCTGTCACCATCCAACACATAGGCATCAACGCCCGGCATTGTGACTGTTGCAGCATGTTCATCGGACAACATGTCGTATTTAAGTGCATAACGCAATTCTGGATTCAACGCCAATTTCTTGGATGCTTTGTATTTGAATGCCAATCTGGTTCCTGCAGATGCAGTCAAATAATCAGCACTGTCAAATTTGTTCTTGATACCCAAAGAATTGGTGTAATCTGTTGCACCAATGTGCATATAGCGGATTGCTAATTCTGGTGTCAAACCACTTTTGTGATCATATCCTGCCGCGATATTTGCGCCATATGAATTAACATTGTAATCTGCAGTCACAGGTGTTCCCAACACTGTTCCACGTTCGTTATATGAAGATTTTGTATAATTCACTACAGAATTCATATACCAAGATGTTGGTTTATATTGTGCATATGCGAACACAGTCAAACTGTCAATTTCTGTATCACGTGCAGATGCAGTAATATCAGAGTGAGCATATGAATAACCTGCCCCCAATGTTAATTGTTTGTTCAGAGTACCATCTAAACCACCAGCGATTCCACGTGTATATCCGTTGAAATCATCACTCTGTTTGGCTTTGTTAAAGATACCTTGGACCCAAACACCACTGGAATTACCCGCATCATCACCACCGGCACGACCAACAGTTGGCAAAGCCATACGAGATGTTGCCAATGAAGCGATTGTGTCTTGCATTGATGTGGACATAGATTGAATAACCGATTTGACTTCTGGGTTGATTGCAGTCGTTACTTGTTCCACAACCTGTCTATCTTCTACATCACCAGTTGCCAATTTTTCTTGAATCAACACAGCCAAATCATTCAAGGCACCAGATGTAGAAGACACCAATCCTGAAACCGCGGTTGCTGATTCTGTTGTCAAATTATTGTCAGCCGCGATATCTTCGACAGATTTCTGGGTTGCGGTAATTGTACCTGCGTCATTTGACAAAACATACAAAGAATTATCTAAATTCCATGTAAAATCAGTTGTGGTTGTATCAACTGTGACAACATTGTCATATATTCCTGCTTTGCTGACAAAGAAATTCAAATCAGCCCCATTTGCATTCAATGTATCAACACTTAATCTACCATATTTATTGTTATTTGTTAATACGATATTCAACGCATCGCCAGAATTCATTGTCAAAGCATTTGCATTCAACACAGCATCATCGCCAATGTTAATAGTACTGAATTCTTTCACAGTCCCGGCAACATTAGCAACAATGTTATTCAAATTGAAATCTCTGGCACCGGCAACATGATATGCACGAACATCGCCACCAACAAACACATTACCACCACCAAACATATTCAACACAGCATCACCTGTGACACTGCCGTCATCTGAATCATTTGGTGCAGATTTTTGACGGCTTCCCGCATTAACATCACCGGTCAATCTGATTGTGCCGTCTGTATTCAAATTGACTTCTGTACTTGCGATTCTTGCACCCGGTCTTTGAGCGCCAGCAATAATCCAACCATCTTCGCCTGATTCTGTTTGGGCTGTTGCATCGGTATAACCAATAACAGTATTTCCTAAAACATTAATTTTGACATTGCCAGCAGATGGATACGCACCGGTTGCCAACAATTCACTTGTTATCACAGAATCTTTAACTGTGATATTAATGTTTTCGGCTGGATTATAATAATTTGCATTCCATGCTTCATAATCACCAGCAGTATAGGTAACGCCTCTGATATCACCAACAGTAGAATTTTCTACGTTAATGTTAATATCGCCATTAATACCAGATTCCAATGTACCTTTGGCTGCAAATTGTTGTCCGTAAACACCACCAATATTGGAATTCTTTACATCAATATTGATATCACCAATTATAATTGTATCTGCTGGACTAAGTGTCGTTGTATCAGTGGCTTCCTGGGCAACAAGTTGGCTGGCTGTCAAATTATCAACAGACAAATTGATATCGCCATTTACATGCGTACCGTTTGTAATACCTAAAACCCGATTAAACGTAGAATTAGATATATTAGCGGTCACATCACCATTACTTGTGACGTTTTTACTGCCAACAACCAATACAACTTTATCAAAATTATAACCAGACAAAGTAGCATTCGTACCATTATCCCTGCTTATACCTTGGATGGCACCATTTGCCCCCAGATTTACATACATTGCCACAGGTGAAACATTACCCCATGTAGAATCTTTGGACAAAGTACTGCCATTCAAATACATAAATCCTATACTGGCGCCCAATGTAGTATTTGCAATTTTGACATCTGATGTACCATCAAAAATAAAATTACCATTGCCAGTAAGATTGAAACCTTGATTTGAATCCCAATTCTTGAAAATAATTGAACTTACTGCATTTACACTTTCAGGCACACCATATTGTACAGTATAAAAAGTGCCTGTAAATTCAGATATATCACCTGCTATGGTTAAAACTGTATCTTGGTGATTTGGTCCAGGACTTGTTGGTGACGTACTGACGGTTCCTGCCCCAGATATACTACCTGTCACGGTTTGGGTAACATTGCTTGACCATGTGTCACCTGCCCCCAAATCCAAAGGTTCTATTCCGTCCCAACTGACATTGGCAGCCATCGCAGGCATTATCAACAAAGCAGGCAGAACAGATATACCAAACAAAAAATTATGGAAATGTTTATTCATTTACTCTCCTTTTCTTTCCGTACGTTTTTTGTTGTACCACATAACAAAACAAAAATCAACTTATAGTATATGTGATTTTTTCACTGATAAAAAAACCGCAACATTGTGCGGTTTTTTTATTTTTGTTTGATATTTTCACACATTAGAAATTATATCTGAATTTCAGGCGACCTGTTTGAGATGTATATCTATCACGTGTTTCAACATCATAGTTTGCAGATAAATTCAATCCTCTGTATTCAATACCTAAACCGATACCGAATTCACCAGACAAACGAGACAATCTTTCGCCGTTCAACACATATGTATCGATACCAGGCATTGTGACATTGATAATCTGTTTGTCCGACAATACGTCATATTTGAATGAATATTGTAATTCAGGACGGATTGACAGATTCTTGGTTGGTTTAACATCAAATGCATATTTTGTACCAACTGATGCTGTCAAATAATCAGATTTTTCCAATTTGTTTTGGATGCCCAAAGAATTCGTATATTCTGCACCATTTATATGCATATAACGAACCGCTATTTCTGGGGTCATACCATCTTGGAATGTATAACCTGTGGAAACATGTGCACCAAACGAATCAACATTGTAATCCGCAGTCACAGGTGTTCCATAAACATCGCCTGTTTCGGAATAAGCAGACATTGTATAACTGGCCACACCGTTCATAAACCAAGATGTTGGTTTATATTGAGCATATGCAAATGCAGTCAAATTATCAATTTCTGTATCACGCAATGTGCCGTTAATATCTGAATGGGTATATGAATAACCTGCACCAACTGTGAAGACTTTATCCAAAGTTCCATCCATACCTGCGGCGATACCGCGTGTATATCCATCAAACGAATCGCTTTGTTTAGATTTGTTAAAGATTCCTTGGACCCAAACACCGCCAGATGTCATAGCCACATCACCACCGCTGTGTCCCACAGCCACAGGTGTCATCATACGACTGACCGCCAAATTTGTAATAGTAGTTTGGACATTGGAAGTCATAGATTGAACCACAGATTGTGTTTCTGGGTGAATCGCATTTGTGATTTCTTCCACAACCGCTTTGTCTTCAACATCGCCTGTTGCCAATTTTTCTTGGATTATCACAGCCAAATCGTTCAATGTGCTTGATGTGGAAGCCGCCATTCCAGAAACCGCAGTTGCTACTTCTTCTGTCAAATGATTATCGGTTGCAATATCTTCGATTGATTTTTGTGTTGCGATAACATCTGCACCATTTAACACCAAATCATAAACAGCACTTTCTAATACGATACCGTTTGTGTTCTCAAATATAGCATCACCAAACACAGTGTGTGTTCCAGCGTGATGCACAGCCAATTTCAATGTTCCGTTTCCTGTAAATGTTGCCGCATTCAGTTGAGGTGCACCAGGTTTTACAGTTGCAATCAAAGTTCCATCCAAATTAATTTCGTTTTCGGTCAATGTTGTTGTACCGATGTTCAATGTTGCACCACTTGCAATATTCAAATCACCAGTTCCATCAATACCGCCATCAACGGTTGTTGTTCCGCCAACGATATTCAATGTTCCAATGTTGTAAATATCGTTCGCCTGACCGCCAGAGAAACCAGTCAACACGGCGCCACTGAATGCATCATCATCTTCGACAAATTCAGCAGTGACCATTTGTTTGTTGTTGGTAAATGTGATGTCGCCATTAAATGTTGCGGTTCCACGATTGTATAACGCACCACCAAGGTTTTCAGCAGCATTATCTGCGAACAAAGCATCACCATTGATAATCAAATCACCAGCGCTGTATAATGCACCACCCCTACCGTCATAGGATGAATAACCTGTACCCCATCCCCAATCTTGGAAGAAATGTCCATATGCATTAAACGCAATGTTTGATGTAAATGTCACATCATCAAAATCAAATGTTCCAAATCCAGCGGCTGCACCACCAACGGCCGCGCTGTTTCCACTGAACACAGCCCCGTCACCCAATGTGATTCTGTCGTTGGCATCACCACCAATATATGCAGCACCACCGTTGAACAATGTAGAATTGTTAATGAACCGTGCGTTTTTACCCGCTGTAAATGTGTTCACGAAATCTTTACCATGGAAAGCATCATATCCATTTAACACAATACCGCCAGATCCATAAGCACTGAAATTATTTTCGAATGTAACATTATCACCCGCGGTCAATGTGTTATATCCATATGTATAAATTGCACCACCGCCATCCAGTGCTTCACTGTCTCTGAATGTGACGTTATCACCAAATTCAAAAACGTTTGCACCTTCGGCTGTGCCATCAGACCAAGTGTAAATCACACCGCCCATACCGCCATAACTGCCAGTCCCTTCCATAGCAGAACCAGAAAATGTAACATTATTTCCAACGGTTGTGTGTGTAGCATTTACATTATATGCATATATAGTTCCACCATATAAATTCGTAGAGTTATTCAAGAATTCCAAATTATCAGAAATTGTCAATGTGCCATTATTTTTGAACACGCCACTTTCTGCATTTGAATAGCCCGCGACAGCGGTATATGTATCACCCGCCGCAATAGTATATGGATATGTTATCTCGCCATCTGCAAACGCTGGCATTACCAACAACGCAGGCAAGACAGATATTCCCAATAAAACATTATGAAAATGTTTAGTCATTTGTTCTCCTTTCTTTATCATAAGAATTATTGTACTCCACTATCTAATGACAAGCAAGTTTTTTTTATTTATATAAAATACCTATTCATTAAAAAATTTTAAATATTCACGCATCAAAGCATCTTTGATTGCTGTGTTTCCTGTACCACTGGTCATTTGCTTTTCAAAATTTCCAAAACCTGCATCTTCCCAATCTATGATTGCAATCACATCAAATGTTTTTTCATCTAATATAAAATTATCCCATAAATCATTATTGTTCCAACCATATGCTTTGGCCGGTTTATCTTTTGGGTTTGGTTTTAAATCGCGTATCTCTTTCGGGTCGACCATACCTATTTCATAAAAACACTTTGCCAATTGTTTTGCGATTTTTGGTGCATATTTATTTTTATCAGATTCGCTTAATCCATGAAAACCAACACCACGAACACATTCATATTTACGAACATACATTCCGTTCCATTCTATAATTTCCATATCTGGTATTTTTATTGACGATACAGCGCGCAACGAATCGGTTATTCTTTGTTCCCGAATCGATTTTTCTTTCCCGTTATCACGCAAAGGAAATTTCAACACCAAAATATCATCAACATTTACAACAAAATTCGCACATCTGTAACCATATGTATATTTGATTTTAGGTTTTTTATTGGCGCTGAATTTTTTTGCGAATTTAGCCATTTGTTTGATAATTGGATTATTTAATCTGGTTCTGATTCGTTTTCGTCTTTGACGCCCAGGAATAAATCCACACAAAATATTTATCAATAATTTTTTCATACTATTTCCCAGATTTACCGAAATACAATTTAGAATATTCAGCCATCACATCGACTATGATTCCTTTGTACCCAAATTTATCCCAATTGTGCGATGCGACCTGTAATGCGGTCATAAAACTTTGGAATTTGGTATCTTCCCAATCTATAAAGAAAGTTATATTGAAAGTTTTTTCATCCAACATAAAATTCTGCCATATATCACCTTGGAACCAACCATATAAATATCCCGGTTTGTCGCTTGGGTGTGGTTTCAAATCACGAATTTCAACAGGGTCTGCCCGACCCACAACATACATCATATTCGCAATTTGTTTTGCAATATGTTCGCTGTGTTGCATGATAATTTTTGGATCTATGTCAGACAACAATTTTCCATGCGCGAATTCATATTTTCGAATGACTATGTTTTTATAAGGAATGATTTTCATCAAAGGTATTTTCACAGGAGATATACCATAAAAAGCATCAACTATGCGTTTTTCGCGTTCCGCTATTTCGCGCCCATCATTCAGCAACGGGAATTTAAACACATGTTTGTTGTTCAAAATGACTATGAAATTTTTACAGCCATATCCAACGACAGTTTTTATTTTGCATTCTTTCATATTTTTGGCAAATCTGCGCACATAGCGAACATAATCAAAAACAACCGGGAAACGAATACAAGTACGCACTTTGTCCCGCAAAGATTTTTTCCAAATCAGCCCAGAAACAATATTAGATATCAAATGTAACATAATTTTCCTTTAAGATTCAGGTATTGCAATCATAGGCCTTTTTTCAGCATTATGCAAAGTAAATATACAAAAATATTTAATTGAAAAAATAAATAATACATATATAATGTGTTGCGCATTGGGGCATAGTTTAATGGTAGAACATCGGACTCTGACTCCGCTGGTGTTGGTTCGAATCCAGCTGCCCCAACCAAAGATTTAACCGGCCAAAGTGCCGGTTTAATTTTTGGTTC
>JAKSTB010000025.1 GCA_024402815.1 Alphaproteobacteria bacterium
TACCAGGATGTGTCCAGAAATTTTGATCTTCGGCTGCAACAAAGGCGTTTATCAATTGGGGGGGCATATCTTCGAAATCTATGAAAACACGTCTTTCAACCGCATATTCTATAAGCAATGAACCATCCGCAGCATATAAACGGGTTGCCACAGGTGGCGCATATGTCGCCAATTTTTTGTAATCTGGCAAATCATTTCCATAAATCAAAACCAATGCCGCCAACATACCGATTACCGCGACAATACCCCAGAAAACAACACTCATAAAATGATGTAAAAATTTTTTAAATTTCATAGATATAATTTTATGTTAAATGTTTTGACTTTGCAAGTAATGTTTAATAATAAAAAAACCAGCATTTGCTGGTTTAATCTTTTTATAATTCTGCGATGCCGTTTGTCGCGACTATATCGCCACCCTGTTCAAAGATGCGACCGCCCGCTTCGCGAATCAATAAATCGCCAGCGGCCATTTCTGCATAATCCAAAGGATCAGATATAAATGCATCCATTTTACCAGCCGCAACACATGCCAAATCTAATGCAGGACATCCTGTTTCGCGTGCGTTGCCTTGAATCAAAGGACGCATGCCAGCTGTATTATAACCGATTGTTAAATCTGCAGGTTCTTTTAAATTAGACACATGTATTTTTTCAGAATGGTATGCAGAAAACACATACGCACCATTGCCCGCTTCTGCATAATACAATCTTTCATCTATTGGGGAATAAACCAATGCGATTTTTGTTTCGCCGTTTGTACGCAGAGCCAAAGATATAGCAAAATATGAATTGCCACGAACAAAATTTTCAGCCCCACTTAAAGCCAACACAAATTCATCACGGCCATCACCCTGCTGTGTAACATTTGGGGTTAACAGACCAGCACTTGGGCGAACCAACTGCAAATCGGATAAAATACTTTCTTCAATTCTGACAGATGCTTTGGCCACAAAATCATGTGCGCTTTTCAAAGATTGCTGAAGATGTTCAATTTCACCAAAATCGTGACGCAACCCCACAGCAGTATTCTGCAAAGCCGCGAACATTTTATTTAATTCTGTTGAACCTTTGATCAGCAAATCCATGATTCACACCCAATTATTAAAATTTAAAGCCAGCAAATTTGTTTTTGAATTCTTCTGCGCGTTTACCTTTTGCGCCTTCGTTGCTACGTTGACCAGTCCATGCAGGATGATTCAAATTATCTGTGGACAAAACCAAATCTTTCTTTACAGAAGAGTACATTTTTACGGTTTTTCCGTCAGTTGTAGTAACGTTAATTTCATGATATTCTGGATGAATTCCTTGTTTCATCTTGTTGTCCTTTTATTTTTATTAACTATATAGCCCGAAGATTATACCTGCTTTTTTAGTAAAATCA
This sequence comes from Alphaproteobacteria bacterium, assembly GCA_024402815.1. GTDB lineage: Bacteria > Pseudomonadota > Alphaproteobacteria > Rs-D84 > Rs-D84 > Enterousia. The sequence continues at coordinate 1,385 of JAKSTB010000025.1, forward strand.
AGATAAAGTTATAAAAAGGGCCTTATTTATCAATACTGCCCGATACACCCTAAAAACGAATTTCCTGTTGATTCGATAATTTTTACGAACTGATTTTGGTTTTTGCCAGAAAACAAAGCCAAAATTGTTCCCGCATCCGTTGCCAACATATCTGTCACGGTGGCTATGGAAGAATTCATTTTTTTGAAAAATCCACTGGTTGGATGAATTTCCGCCGCCAACAGCTGATTTTCACCACTGATTTTAATATTTTGGTCCGCGGTGATAACCATTAACTGACATTCTGGGGAAACAATTATTTTTTCGACAATGACGCCATCACTGCCCAATAATTCGCCCCACCATCCCGTAGATTCACAGAACACAGGATAATATATAGTGGCTTCTGGATTCTTTTTGAAAATATCGGCAATATCCAGGTCTTCTGTCAAAACATCGGGCATTATACCCGTTGTTGCATTTATAACCTTGCGCGACAACTGGTAATCCATATTACCATTTGTCTTTCTGGGCCAATAAAGAATCGGAAACTTTCTCATCAGTGTGAATTATATCAGATTCGGTCGTGATAAAAAAGGCGGGTTTGTTAAATAAACTACTTGATTTTTTATTTTTTTGTGACTTTGGCTATTTTCTTGATACTTGCCCACGTATTATCTAAATCTTTTTTCAATGTTTGATAGTACGCATCAGATATCTTTATCTTGAACAACATCGTGGATAACTGCGGAATCATGGTCATAAACATAGCCATAAACACCCCCATCAAAACGGCTGTAAACAAACTGTTATTGTTCATAGTCAATCCATCTAACAATATTTTCGAATCGTTTTGTGCTATTGCCTGTTGCAGTGCACTGGCACCATTTATATCCCCAAACGCAGCATTCAAAAACATTATGGAAAATGCTAAAAACACCATGGTTAACGCAATTCCAACAACCGCTTTGATAACATCGTCTATCATTTGGCGAATCGTTCGACCGCCCTGGGGGAATATTGCAAAATTATCCTTGTCAAACATCCATGCCATTAACATCAAAGGTAACATTATTAAATCCATTGATAATTTTATAAATACCTCCAAGAAATACAGAGGTATTGGCAATAACGCGTAAAAATACAGCACCAATATCAACAAACCCGCAAAAAATATTGGAATATTCGGGAAAATAGGTATTTTCCACAAAATTTTATGTTGGTATTCATAATTAAAGGCCATATTCATCAAAGTCCACCCAATTGCCATTCCTAAACCTGTAACCTGGTGCACATTTGCAACCCCGCACGCCAATTGATGTCTTAATTTTGGTGAAAAAGCACCGTAAGATGATGCTTCGGCTGATGCAGCTACTGGATCCGCCAATGCGGTTGCTATCATACATTCTGAAAATTTATTATCATCAGACACCAAATAATCAAAGGACGTCCCCACCGTCAAAGCAGGTTCAATAAGAACACTTGTTATAATTCTTGGCAAAGGCATTAACAACAGCCCAACAACAACTGTCAATTTAACAAGATATGAACCAAAATTACCGGCAATTTTTGACCCATCTTCCAATTTCATGTTTATAAAATTCGAAGCCAATCGCCATGCAACAAATATAGCCAACAATATTGCCGCCATAGGAATTACTATTTTACCCAACGCACTGTAAACGCTGGGCAACAAATTGGACATAGCGACCATTACATCTGAAAATATTTGACATGTCCAACAAGATGAAAAAAACAAAATTGCATCCTGCATATTAACTGGTGCAACCGTTCGCCATATAGAAACACCTATTATTCCAACACCACCGGCAATGGCGGCAACCGCCAATGGCGCAATCGCCCCAGCCGTACTGGGCGCTAAAACAAATAAAGACATTAAAAATCTTTTTAACGTTTTCATTATTTTAATTATACCATAAAATATGGTAAATGTGATATAATTCAATACACAAATATATACAGAGAGAGAATGCATTATTTAAAAGCAATATTTAACAGATTATTTTCTGGTATGTCCGGGATGTGTTTTGCCCTGGTAATCTGTGCATTTTTGCCAAATCAAGCATTCGCTGCCAGCATCATAGATTCTTTCGATTTATCCCCGTTTGTCCCTTTAGTTTTAGAAACCATGATGAACATGGCGACATCTTTGTATGAATATTTTGTTGGTAATGGGGACGGACTTATCTATTTATTCGTATATGGATTTTTAATTTTTTATTTGTCTATGTATTTGGTCAAAATGTATATTCCAAAACCTTGGTTGGCTTTTTTGGGTTCGAAAGAAGGCGGGGAAATGTGGGATGACAAAACAACCGCATGGTCAATTGCAGAAAATGTCGCCAAACCTTGTATTCGTGCAATTATTGCCGGATTAATTTTATTACAAATAAAACCTATTTATGTTACCCAATGGTTGGTAAATCCTTTCCTTGAATTCGGTTCTTTTTATACTGAAATTATTTTAAAGGCATCCAATAATTCTTCTTTGAAATCCGCCGAAATACCAGGATGTCCTGAATCTGTAAAAATTCAAGATTGGATATCCAAAGACAGTTGTGATTTTTTGGTAAAACCTGTTTATATTGTTTCCAAAGAAAATAATCGCGTAATTAAATACGGATTAGATTTTATCAAAACAGGTTTGCGAGGATTGTTGACTTTGATACCACACGGTGGCGAAAACCTGTTGAATATAATCACAGGAATATTATTGGTTTCATCTTTTGTTGCTTCAAATTTATTCATGGCTTTGTTGATAATCCAGGGTATTTTTGATTTGTGTCTATCGCTTATAATGTATCCGTTTAATGTTTTATCTTGGGTTGCAAAAAAATCAGATAAATGGGTTGATGTATTGCCCGCATTCAAACAAATCATAGATTCTTTGAAAAGAATGGTAATCATCATGATTGCGTGTGCATTTATATTGTCCATTAATATCGCGTTTATTCGCGCGTTATTCAGTTGGTCTTCATCTATATTCGTTGTTGCAGCGAACGGCACGGCATCATCAAATGTTCCAACTATATCTCAAACAACTATGAATTTTGGTGAACATTCTGTTTTGTGGCTGTCTTCACTGTTAACATTTTTCGTTATGCAAAACGTATTCAAACTAACACGTGAAAGATTAGATTTATACACCAAAGGCACACCTCATACATTGTATGACAGCGTAACAGGTGATGCAAAACGCAGTTGGGAAAAAGTAAAAACAATTCCAGACACCATAAAAACTTTATGGGGCGCTGGCAAAAATGTAGCGAAGAAATAAACAAATGCAAGAATTGGCAAATGCTTTGATTGATTCAGGTGTAAAATGTTGGGCTTGCCCAGTGTTTGACAATTTGTTTGCGATAATATCTGATACCGCTGCTGCTGCATACAAACAATTAAGTGTGTTTGGTGTGGCTATCTTTGTTATATTGTTTACTTTCTTTATCATAAATGCGGTTTGGCAGAATATCAAGAAAGGCATGCCAGATCCGTTTTTCCAAAAATCATTAAAACCTGTATTGATAAAATCTTTGTTGGCTTTATCTATTTTGACAATGGGATTAACTGTGCCACGACTTATTTCCAGGGTAACATTTGAACCCGCTGCGACCATAACATTAGAATGTACAAAAACTTTATTACCGGCAGATTACGAAATCCCAGAAGATTACCCCGCATTAAAATTAAAAACAGATGGTTTCTTTAATCCTGAATTGCGCGACACAGTATTGAAAATGATTGAAATGGGCGTGGCCAGTTTTCAAATCTATATCAAGATTGGAATTGCAATTATGGATGCTGCATTTTCACTTAAATCTTTGTTAAGCATTGGGTCATTGATAAAACATTTTATCATATTTTTCATAGGTGTATTTTTGACATATAATTTTACAAAACTGTTTGTAAAATATTCATTTTGTTTCTTGGATATAATTGTCGCAATGGCAATGTTTGCTTTTTTCTTTCCTATATCCATTGTGTTGTTTGTATTCAAAGATGCACCCGATATACCGGGGTGGATGAAAAATTTAGGCGGTGATTTAGGATTGGGCCAAATCAAAAAACTGATAAATGCGATTGTTTCTATGTCATCATCTATTTTGACATACACCGTCATTATTTTATTGATACGTGGATATTTAAATGCCAATGGCGTTGAAGCAGACGCTATAAGAAATTCTTATGAATCTTTATTCCAATTTGATTTAGACCATTCAGACGCTATGCAAATAACCTTTGCGGGTTGTATTGTTTTGATTTATGTAATAACATTTATTTCGAACCAGGTTCCAGAGGTTACTAAAAAAATATTGGAAGCATTTGGCGTAAAACAGGAAGATTCTTTATCCAAAGAAATGGGTGAAAATGTATGGCAATTTACAAATCTGATATTTGATAATGCTAAAAAGCTTGTTAAAACAATCGCCAACCCAGAAGAAGCTCTTAAAGAAGCAGAAAAGAAAGGCGAAGACAAAAAAGGTGGGGACAAAAAAGACGATAAAAAAGAAGCACCAAAAGAAGAGAAAAAATAATGTGGAAAGTTTGGTTGATTGAAAAAGGTATCAAAATTTTGTCAGTGCTTATCGCATTGGGTATTGGCATTTGGTATTTATCTTCGTCTATTGGTGGCGCATCTTTGTCATACACCAGTGTTGATGGCTTTATGCAACAGATATCAACAACAAATGGCGAAACCAGCATGATTAACGGATGCTTCTTATGTAATGCATTATCTGAAATGTTTGCAGTATTAGGACATGCCACAGAAACATTCTGGAATGGTATGGTAAAAACATTATGGATATTAATATCTGTCGGCTTCGGTGTTTTTATAATTTATCATACCGTTCAATATATTCGTTCCAAAGCATCAGATAAATCCGTGATAAATTTAACAGACGATCAACCTGATTTAGATTTCAGCAAATGGTTCGACAAAGTTGTAAAAACAGGCATTCGTATTTTATGTGTGGGGGCGCTGTTGGGTGCAATCGGTTGGGCTGGAACGGGCGCATTAAAAACAACAACAAATATTATTGTAACACCCGTCATGTATTTGGGTTCTGCTTTGTCTTCTGCTGCCACAGGCGCTATCAGTAATGCCAGTTGTGAATTACCAAAAGTAGCAGATAAACCAGATGACATTTTAAATCCTGTATTGCAACCATTTATGTGTGTTATGGGTAATTTAAATACAGTTATGCTGGCGGGCGCTGCTGGCGGGTTTGCTTTGATGAATTACGCATGGATGGATTTAGATGACCATGGCGGTGGATTATTTACGTGGGTTGCAGGGTTGGCTTTGGTCATAATGTTTTTGGTCATAGGTTTTGATTTATTATTCCAGGTATTAACAGTTATATTTAAATTGATATTTATTATTATATTTATGCCATTACTGCTGGCGGCGGCGGCTTTTGAAAAGGTGTGGAAATTGGCAGATAAATTAACAGACTCTGCATTGACTATGTTGATTGATTCTGCAATTGCAATTTTGAAAATCAGTTTGAAAATATGTATAATTTATGGCGTGGTATATTTTTCCGCAGACAGTATGTTCCCCGGACCAGTTGATGGATTCACAACAATTTTGCCACCTTTGTTAAATAATGTTGCACCAGAAAATCCAGATTCCCAAACAATGTCCGTGATGAACGTATTTTCAGAATGTGAAAAAGTTTCTTTGATAGACGGCAAAACAGATAAAGATACATTCAAAACCTGCTTCAAAGAAAAGAAAGCTGTTGTAGAAGAAAAATACCCACGTGCGTTTTATTTTATGTCTGATGGTTTTGATTTCATGATGTTAATGATATGTATATTCTTCCTGTATTTTTGGGTTGTATCACCCCAGATTGATAAACTGTTGAACAACAAAGATGAAAAAGACAAAAAGGAACAATTTGATTATGGTAGTTGGATAAAAGATGTAATAAAAGTACCTATGGAGGCACCAAACAAACTTTATCAATTATACCGTAAACAGAAAGACAAAAAGGCATAACAACAAATGAAAATAATTCGTAAAATTTTATATGGATTATTTGTATGCATTTTATGCGTGGGTTGTTTATGCAATGTTGCACATGCAGAAGCAAATGTACCTTTTGGTGAAATCGGTGATTATGGTAATTGGATAACTGAAGCTAATATGAGCCAATATCATAATTCCATAACAAATGACGCAACTGAATTTCAAAACAATTTTCAAAATAATTTGAAATCTACAACATACATTCCACCCGAAGTTAAATTGGGTTTAATGTTTATGAAGGCCATGTATTCCATAGACGCAGTTTTGCAAATGTCATTGGTCAAATTTACTATTATATTTTTATTGGTTATGTATGCATTTTGGATTGCTTTGGAAGCATACAAAATGATACGTGAATCAAATGATTATAAATCTGTGTTATATACAATTTTCATCAAAGGTATCAATATAACATGTTGGATTATTATATTGAATTATGGGCCTGCAAAAGTGTTTATGCTGATATTGAACCCGATTATAGATATTGGAACTTATTTATCTGATTTTATTTTAAATGCGGTTGCAAAAACATACAACGTTTCGATTCCTGATTCTTGTGCTGCTATACACAACTATGTCAACGAACACAACACAGGCAAATTATTAATAGATGCAAATTCTGCTGCAAATATAATGTGTTTACCATCCAGAATATCTGTGTTCTTTTATCATGCTATTGGTGCTGCATTTGATTGGGTGGTGTATGGGTTGACGCACAGTGCCACCGCCGTTATCGTTGGTTTAATATCAATAGTTTTGTTTATAAAATGTATTTTGAAATATGCATTTATGACATTGGGCATTGTTGCAGATTTATTCTTAACATTAATGATGTTGCCATTTACCGCGATTGCAGAATGCGTTCCAGATACAAAAGAAACAAATTACCCTGCAAAAGTATTCAAAGGATTTTTCAAAATGTTTAATACATTGAAAATATCTGATGTTATTAATAAATTTATCAAAGCTACAATTTATTTTATATGTCTGGCAATTATAATTGCTATATGTGCGGCATTATTGTCCAACATTATATCTGTTACTGAAAATTCTCAATACACAGTGGGTTCTTCAATGACAACCATATTGGCAGGATGCTTTGTATTATATCTTGCAAACAAAGCGGACAAATTGGCAACCCAAATGGGTGGTTCGATAGATAATAAATTGGGCAAACAATTCCAAGATGACACTAAAAACCTGTGGGGCAGTGCTAAAGCCACAGGTGCAAAAATTATCAAAGCATGGACTAAAAAATAATTTTATGATATTTTCACAAAATCACGCATTACGTTTTTCAACCCTTTGGTTTTAAATGCAACGGTTAATTTATCCCCATCTTGTGAAACAACAACCCCTGTTCCAAATTCACGATGTGTAACCATTTTCCCAACCAAAGTATTATTTGATTCGTATTTTGTTTTATGTTCTGTTTTTGGATAACTGATATTTGCAGCATCATATTGCGTGCGTATATATCTTTTATCTATTTCTCCTATGAATCTGGATGGACTTTGATATTGTCTTTGACCAAACACAGATCGAACCATCGCATTCGTTATTACCAGCCATTTTTTCGCACGTGTAATCGCGACATAGGCCAATCGCCGTTCTTCCTCTAAATCGCCTTCCTTGGTCGTTTTATCGTTTGGGAAAACGCCCTCTTCCCACGCAGGTAAAAACACAGTGTTAAATTCCAAACCTTTGGCGGCATGAATTGTCATGATATTAACAACATTTTTCTCGTCACCTTCGGCATCATTATCATCAGTCATCATCAATGCAGCATGTTCCAAAAATTCAGGTAAATTATCATATTTAGCAATCACAGAAAACAATTCTTTGATGTGTTCCATACGTTCTTGGGCATCGGCATCTTTTGATTCACGCCACATATTCATATATCCAGTATTTTCCAACAATGTTTGAACGGCATCTTTTGGATCCATATTTTGCCAATCAAAATCAAAAGCACTTAAAAACACCTGGGCATTTTGTTGTTGTTTTGCACTTAATTTAGCACTTTTTAACGCATTCATTAAACCACCACCGATTTCACGCAATTTTACAATGGTGGCGGGGCCAATATTACGACTGGGCTTTGATATTATGCGTTCAAAAGAAATATCATCAAACGGATAAACCAATAACCGAACATATGCAATTACATCACGTATTTCTGCACGGTCATAGAATTTAGTTGCCCCAATCAATCTGTACGGTACTTTGTATGCAGAAAATTGTTCTTCGAATGTTCTGGACAATGAACCAGCACGAATCAACACAACATAATCAGAATAATTACCATGGCTGTTTCTTATAATAGAATCTGCAATAAAACGTGCTTCGTCCCAATCGGTTGCCACAGTAAACACATATACAGGTGCACCATCTGTCATATCTGGGGCAACACGTAAATCTTTACCCAAACGACCTGTGTTATGTTTAATCAAAGAATTCGCCGCGCCCAAAATATTTCCGGTACTTCTGTAATTTGTTTCCAATCTAATTATTTTTGCCCCAGGATATGTTTGTTCAAATTCTAAAATATTCTTTATCTCTGACCCGCGCCATGAATATATAGATTGATCATCATCACCAACACAACAAATGTTTGGATGTTCACTGTGTTTTGTTAAAGCGCGTAAAAACTTCATTTGTGCAGCATTGGTATCTTGGAACTCATCAACCAAAATATATTGAAATTTTTTCTGATATTTTTCCAATACTGCTGGGGTATTTTCAAACATTTTCAAAACCAGCAATATAATATCACCAAAATCAACAGCACCCAATCGCGCCAATTCTGCATTATATTCATTTAATATTTTGTTTGCTATGGGGGACAGTGCCAATTTGTCAAATTCAAATATACCCTTGTCTTTGATATTGGATATTTTTTCCACCCAATCACCCGGGGCATATACTTTTGTATCCAAACCCAAATTAGCCATAACATGTTTTAATACGGTTTTTTGATCGTCTTCGCCATAAACCAGAAAATCACTTCGCAAACCCGCTTCAACATGATTCATTTTTAAAATACGCAAACACACAGAATGGAAAGTTCCCATCCATAAATCACGGCAGTTATCTGCCATGGACGGATATTGTGCGATACGGAAACGCATTTCATTTGCGGCCTTGTTTGTAAACGTCAAAGCCAATATTTCCCACGGATGCGCTTTTTGTTCATGCAATATATGGACTATTCTGGATGTTAAAACGCGTGTTTTTCCCGTTCCTGCCCCAGATAACACCAACAAAGGCCCGTCCAAAGTTGTAACGGCTTGAATCTGTTCTGGGTTCAAATTTTGCATATAATCCATAGACATTTTATTTCATTTCCATATTGTAATTTATAAAAGATTTCTATACAATCATTTTGTTTAAGAAACAAGCGGTTTTATTATGACACGAATTATTTGCTTTGATATTGAAACAACAGGCTTAGATTATAAAAATGGTGACAGATGTATTGAAATTGGCGCTGTGGAATTATTGGACGGCAAATTAACCGGTAATAATTTCCACGAATATGTTAATCCAGAAGGTAAAATTATCCCTGCTGAATCATATATGGTTCATAAAATATCAAATGCTTTTTTGGAAGATAAACCCACCATGGCGGTTGTTGCCCCAAAATTTTTGGAATATATCGGCGATTCACCGATTGTTGCCCACAACGGTTTGGAATTTGACTTTCCATTTATGAATTGGGAATTGGATAAATTAAAATTACCAAATATTCCACGTGAACAAATGCTGGATTCCATGGTTATCGCACGTAATCGTGTATATGGTCCAAAAAGCAATACTTTGGATTCATTGGCAAAATGGTTTGGAATATCTTTGGCAACACGTGCAGATGCGCATGGCGCTTTGATTGACGCGGAAATTTTGGCGCATGTATATCAAGAATTGGAAAACACTGCCCCGGTCAAAGATATACACGAAATCATGGATGAACAACATTCTGCATTTTTGCAAACACCAAAAATTGGAAACGATTTTCCAAAACGTAGTTTCCCAATTCCAGAAGATGAATTAAAAATTCATGATGAATTTATGGATAAATTATTAAACCCAACAAAATAAAAACGGATTTTAAATCCGTTTTTTATTTCATTTCTTCATTATCTTTGGTAATTAGGTCGGTCTGCTCAATAGTCTGACTTACTTCATGCATCAAACAGGCATTAGGTTCCACAGTTAATATTACTGTGTTGTCACGCGTTTGTCCCACCATCAATTCTATCTGCGTTGCCCCTTGTATTTTGCCCGTACAAGATGTGCATACACCCAAATTATTACGGTATTGACTTGCTGGACATGATACAACACATGCACCACCCCACACAGTATATCCTGCATCACATTTACAATGATTGTTAACATATCCTTCGATTGTTCTGTTGGGTGAAATATTTTCTATATTATCGCCTTCTTGGAACGTAGAATTATTTGGACACAACAGGTTTTGATAGAACAATTCAGACAATCTTTGAATTAATAAAGTTTTTTGTTGCATATCTTTTTGTGTTTCTGACAATGTCTGGTCATTGTTTATATTTTCTATTTCCGCAGCGACACCTGCATCATATGCAAACACCGCATATCCACATGTCAAAGATACATTATAACAAGCCCCCGTCATAACACTGTAAATACTGCCGACACTGGCAGATGTAGTTAATGCGTTGATTTGGGTTAATTGGTCATTATAGCAATCTGAGACATCCATCAAACAAGATGATGCATAGTTAGAGATAATCTTGCTTTGTGCTGCCTTGATATTAATCAATGCGCGTTGAATATAGTTTATAACAACGTCATTGTATGGGTTATATACAGATGTTTTGCCATTTTCGTTATATGTGTATAATTGGCATCTGTCCAACACAGCACGACATAAACCACCATCTTTAATAGTTCTGCCAGTTCCTATTTTTTTCATTAAATAACTGACAATACATGCACCATCGCCCCTGGAACATGTTGTATCATTTGCGGAATTTTTAATGAAATCACTGGTGATGTTGGTGTTATTATAATTTTGCACAAACGCAGTTATATTTGCGATGTTTCTGCCCAAAACAACTTTGCCGTTTTCGTCAATAAAGTTCTTGGTAGGATCCAAACATTTAACATAGTTTTCACCGCAAACCATATCGTCAGTCATACATGTTTCCAACGCACCAATACAACCACGAATATCATATTCGTTTTTGTTTTGCATTACCGCCAAACGTGCCTTTTGTAACATTAAATTTGCACTGCGAACATTAGATACCAATTGTTTGTTTAAATTATCCAAACCTTGTTCATATGCGATACAATCTTTATCAATTGCCAAATCATAGTTACCTGTGATTTGTGCTTCCGTAGCGCCAGCATCTTTGCATTGATTCAAAACATTTTTGCAACGTTTGGTTGCTTCTTTGTATAAATCTTTTCCGCGTTTTGACGAAATATCAGAATTCTTTTTGAACATATCCAAATTGAAGATTTCTGATGAATCATCTGAAAAATCAAATTCCATATCCAACATAGAAGTTGAACTGGAAAAATAATCAGACGAATTTGACGAAGACGGATCTTTAATCATTTCGGCAATATCATCCAACATAGAACGTGATATTGTTGTATCCTTGTCTTTTGTCATTGCCAATTCGGCCTCTGTCGCGTTCATAATCGCGTGTATTTCGTCAGCAGATAAACCAACATATCTTATACGCTGGGCAACATCATTTAATTCCGTATTCGCGCCTTCGACCGCTTTTTGTACCTTAGCATAATTTGCCAAATTCGCAGAACAACTGCATCTTTTTTGATTAGCATCAACCACAGCACAGAATTGATCCATACATTCATTGTATTGCTGTTGACATGTATTGTTTAAATCAGCGGTTTTTTCCAATACATCTTTGGCCACAGCAATAGATTCAGCCGTTGGAACTTTTTGTTCAGTTTTCTTGCTTTTGCCCAATATAGAAGCACGTCCCTGGACACCACGAATTTGTTCATTTATATTTGAACCTGTGTGCATGTCTGTACCGGCGATTTTAGCGCGCCCCCCAACCTCTGTCGTGGTATCACGCAAAACAACACCCGCGCGTCTGGCCGCGGCAGTTTTATTTATGCTGACCGCATCTGTCCGGGCATTTCTGCCAACTGTGTTAACTGTTTCTTCCAATACAGAACGCGCATCATTTCTTTGTGCAACATCACGTGGAACAACACCACCAACCCCCTTTTGTGTTCCGCGCCCCGATGTTTCGCCTGATTTATTTCTGGAAACATTTCTGGGCAACACAGTTTTTGATTCATTTTTAGTAGATTTGGCAGCATTTATACGACGCAAAGCGCGATTTTGGGCGACACCTTCTGTATCGTCATCACGTTCTGAAACAGTTGTGTTTTCGGCAGAATTTCTGTTTGACACAACACGCGATTTAGAATTATCACCAGCCGCCAAAACATTGGTGGCACAAAAAACAGCCATAAAAAGACATAAAACAAATCTTTTCATCTCTGTCTGATATTATATCACAAAAAAAGCCCAAAAAAAAGCATATAAAAAACACCCGCCTTGGAAAAAAGCGGGTGTAAATAACAAAAATGATTTTTTTATTTTTTTGCAGTTTCGTCTGGTACCACAGAAACAGTTTTTCTGTCGCCGTTTCCACGTTTAAATTGGACAGAACCACTAACTTTTCCGAACAAAGTATGATCTTTGCCCAAAGCAA
>JAKSTB010000026.1 GCA_024402815.1 Alphaproteobacteria bacterium
GGGTGTGGGCGGTATGGAGTTGCAGGTTCTATAAGGACGCGCGCCATTGCGAGGGGTTGTTTTTAAGCACATGAGTATGAATACGCTTGTGGCATACGATATAAATTATCTGTTACAGCATCAACCAACACTGGCAAAATTCCCAACAGCCCCCCTGGAAATATATCTAAAATCAAAGCAGCAGTATTAACTTTGCGTTCAACAAGAACCTGTGGACATGCACTGTTTTTATTTTGGATTGATATTTGTTCTGTGGCATAAATATTTGCACTGCTATCCGGTTTAATTTTTTGTGTTCCACCCTCTGATGTCACAGTTATAACATTTTTAGAATTATTATAAACCATTGTTCTGTGGTTGCTGCCAATACCCATAGCACCACATCCACATAAAACCAATACACAAAATAATGTAATAACTTTTTTCATTTTTTAATCCTTTATTTAATATTTATTTGTATGATTGGGATTTCCATTTCATTACTTGTGATACCTGCATGATTTGAAATCAACAAATCGCATTCGCGGTTTTGATTAAACCCATAATCATCTGTTGCTAATGCCACATAATCGCCGATATATCTTACCGGTTTTGGCGAATGCAAATAATCGCACTCGAATTCGTGTTTAGTTACCAATTTAAACCATTTACCAAAATGCGAATTAAATATCACCGGAAATTCCGCCTTTTTTTCGGGTTTAATGAAAAATGCAGCGCAACGCGATTCTATGGATAAAGGATGTAACATACATTCTTCTATATCCGGGTAATCGGTTATGTAGAGAGTTTGCAATAATCTGTGGCCATGATCCGCAGTTATCAAAATCGTCGTTTTGTTTTTAATTTTATTTAATGCGATTTCTGTTTTTTGTTCCATATCGCGCAACAGATTTTTAACTATATTGTTGTCTTCACCATATTCATGCAAAGCAGAATCTGGTTCGGTCCAATATGCATAAATGTATGCGTCTGTTTCGCTGTTGCATGTATCAGCAATTTTATCCAGCCATTCTTCAAATGTTTCGCATCCCCCCGGTATAAAAGCCGGCATAATTTCAAAGGCCCTTTTGCCATCTATATTCATCTGCTCAACAATTGTTGGGCATGGCAAAGTATTTGAATGGTGTGGCAATTTAGATTCTTCGCCCGTATAATGATTTGTATTTCTGAAAACATCTATAACTTCGTCTGTTTCTTCGAAATATTGACTCCACCCTATAAAGCCAGTTTCATATGGCATTTTACCGGTTCTGTACGCAGTAGTCACAGCCACAGTAGTAGCAGGTACCAAAGTTGTTTCCACATCAACCATATTGCGATAAAAGAAACCGTTTTTGTTCAAAATCTTTTTAATAATTGAAACACCCATACCGTCCAAAATCATAACCAATCTGTTTCGACCTGTCATATTTTGGATATCATTTAACCGTTTCAAAATAGCCATAGTTTAACCGCCCTTTATTCCGTATAAACTATATTGCACAGATTTATATTTTGCAACGAATATATTCACAAATAACCTCTTGTGTTATGCCGATATTTTTTCTATGATAAAAACAGAAGCAACCAAGGGGTTTTATTATGTATAAATATGGAATTGGTCGTCAAATTACTTCTGCCATAGCAGGATTATTTGGAACTTCCCGTTTAACCAGACGTCTTAATCGTGACAAAATCAGATATCGCGGATTAATTGAAACCGTTGGTCAAACCAGATTGCCACGTAAAAAATACCCTGAAAAAATACCTATGGCATTTTGTTTTGATGCACGCGGATGTAAAATGGCCGCGGTTACAATTAAATCTTTGCTGATTGCTTCCAAAGACAGATGCGATTATGACATATATTGCGTAATCGCAGATGATGTTGATGAATCTTTGTGCGACATTGTTCGCAGTGTGACAGACGGAACTGGGTCAACCGTTCATTTTGTACATGGCAATCACGATTTTGATGAATCAAATCGCAGAAATTGGCCTGTGGCTATGTGGTTCCGTTTGATGTTGCCAAAATTATTACCAAATGTATCGCGCATTATTTATGCAGATATGGATATATTATTTTTCAATGATTTGATTGATGTATATGAATTAGATATGGGCGATAATGTTTTAGCTGCGGTTCCAACACGTCCTGATGGGTATATCAATTCTGGATTTTTGTTAATGGATTTGGATAAAATTCGTGCTGAAAATTTCTATGAAAAATGGATTAAGGAATCCAAAGAACACGATTATAAAAATCCAGACCAAGATGTTTTGAATTATACATTAAAGGGCCGTATTAAATTTTTGCCTTTGAAATATAATTTCCAATTATCACATGGTTCACGCATATTCAAAATGTATCCACATATTCAATTAGATGAATTAAAACATAATTTGGTTACATTACACTATTCAGATTACATCAAACCCTGGCGCGAAAATCCAAAGGAACGCCCGACATTTTCTGCATTGTGGTGGGATGTTGCGAAAACAACTGGATTATATTAAAAATTTACAATTGTTTTGTTTTTAATTCATTGCGGATTCGCATCAGTGTTTTACCAATTCTGTTGGTACCACTGCCTTCGCCGAATCCGCATTTATAACATACAGGGCACGATTTAATTAACACAGCATCACCCGTTGATAATAATAATTCAGCGGCGCGTTTATTTTGTTTGAATTTTTCAACCAAAGCTTTGTCCATTATATCAAATTTGATTTTATCAAAATCCATCCTGCGATTAACTTTATATTCTGGTGTTTTAGTTAACAGGCGCGCATCATCTGGATTTTTAGTATTTAAAATAACATTAAACCGCGGATCAGATGCATAGAATTTCATTGCCTGGTAATAATGTTCCACACTTGGAAAAACATAATCTGTGCCATCAACATTCATACGTATTGGGAAAGCAGACAAAGGGCTTAAAAAATAATATTCGCCAACTGGGACACAAAATCTAATTTCTTTTGCCATTATTTATATCAATTTACACGGCCAATAATTATAACCAAATTTCAATCTTTGTCAATTCAATTTGTTGTATTTCTGTCATATTTTCAACTTGATTATTACCATATTTATCTAAATGCTTGTATTGTATACTTAATCAAAGGAGTTGCCGATGGTAGAAATAAGAAAATACAATACAGATATTCCAACCTGTCCCCCAGGAATCTTTCCAAACGAATGCCTTTTGCGTAAAAATCTGGCACAATGTACATACAAGAAAGATATTCCTGATACAGAAAATGTAATCAATCTGCCACGCGGTGCTATGAACGAAAATGGTATAGGAATTGATTTACATCAATTGCAGTGGGAATTGTGCCATAAATGCATGGAAGAATACAAAACAAATGTAAAATAAAAAAACCGCCATTATGGCGGTTTTTTTATTTATCAATATGCTGTTTTTTATAATCACACATCATTTGTTTAACTGTTTTTGGTAAATTATTTTTTATCGCGTCCAGCGTGATATACTTATTTGCAAAAGATTCTTTAAATTTGTCCTGAACCGGTTTTTTGAAGAATTCATAACAGATTATATCTACTATGCGTTCCTTTAAATCTTGTGGGACTTTGTATTTTTTTATTATTGGCTTTTCAATTAAAATATGAATAAATTCATGCACTAACAAATTAAAGACGCCGTATTTATTACCTAAAAACCGGGACATTCTGAAATATATCTTTTCTGGCTTTTCATAGAAATATCCCCCACCCATTCCGTAACAACACACAATGGTCAATGTTTCTGGCAATGTTGCGCCCCACGATATTGCAAAAGGTGCCAAAGTATTTTTAATCTCTGTTTTTAATTTATTCACAGCCAATTTTATTTCATCATCTAATCTTGTTAAATCTGATTTTTTATAAACATGTTTAATAAACATATCGTGATAATATTTTTCTTGTTCTTTTGTCAAAGAATTATGATTAAACATATCGCGAATATAATCGCTGTCAGGAATCAAGAAATCATAATTATATTTAAATTTTTTTAACAACGAATGATATTCTTTATAACACCCACATAAATATTCCCATTCATCCCTTGGTGATATATGTTTTATATATATCTTCATAATATAACCCTTTTGTTTATTTAATAATTATATCACATACCAACAATAAAAGCACACAAAAACCGCCGTAAAGGTGGTTTTTATAATAAATTCAAAGATTGCGATTTTATTATTTTATTGCAAATATTTTTCAAAGAATTTTCTGATTTTATTAAATGGAATCACATCTGTTCTGTAATACAAATCTGTATGATTTGCACCTGGAATTATCAGTAATTCTTTGTTATCGCCACGCAGTTTTGCAAATGCATCTTCACTGAAATAACGGCTGTGTGCTTTTTCACCATGCACCATTAATACGGCACTTTTAATTGTATTTGCATATGACAAAATTGGCATAGTCATCAAAGATAAAGCCGATGTTGTATTCCAACCACGATTGGAAGCCACTGAACGTTCATGATAACCCAACTTTGTTTTGTAATATAAAACATAATCTTTTACAAATTGTGGTGTATCTGGTGTTACTTCGTTGATATTTGGTAATGGATTGGTTTTCGCAATTGTTTTAAATTTAGCATCCAAAGTTCTTTGGCTGTTCAAAGCAACGCGTTGTTTGTATAATTCTGCTGGTGACAAAGAATCATTATAACCATGCGCAGTAACACGTGTCATATCATACATTGTCGAAGTCACAGTTGCTTTGATTCTGGTATCCATGGATGCTGCATTCAAAGCAAACCCACCAAAACCACAAATACCCAACACGCCAATTTTATTTGCATCTACATATGGCAGGGTTGTTAAATAATCAACCGCAGCTGAAAAATCTTCTGTGTTTATATCTGGGGATGCGACATCACGAATTTTGCCACCACTTTCACCTGTAAATGATGGATCAAAAGCCAAAGTAACAAAACCATATTCTGCCATTTGTTGTGCATACAGGCCTGAAACCTGTTCTTTGACGGCACCAAATGGTCCCGCAACAACAATGGCAGGCATTTTTGCGTTACCCTTGGTTTTCGGCAAATATAAATCACCAACCAAAGTAACACCATATCTGTTCATAAACGTCACTTTGTGATTCATTACATTTTCATTTTGTGCAAAAACTTTGTCCCATTTGTGGGTCAACATCATAGTCCCATTATGCGGGCACCAACCTGCAAAAACGGCCAACACGACCACACTTAAAACCAACAATACAGATGATAATTTCATAAAAAACTCCTTCCCATATATTCATATGTCATTCTTGCATATAAGAGCAAATATATGCAAGTCATTTTTATTTTTCATAAAACAATTGAAAAAAGATATATTATCTGTAAAATAACCACTGTAAAAACCTCTGGTCCCATCGTCTAGCGGTCAGGACATCAGATTCTCATTCTGGTAACATGGGTTCGATTCCCATTGGGACTGCCAAAATAAAATTTATGTGATTTGTTAATATAAAAAATCAAGCCTATAACAAAAAATCCGCCATAACGGCGGATTTTGTTTTTACCTGGTTATCTCTGGGCTTAACATTTGGTTATAAACATGTCCCATCAATTCGGCCATTCTGGCTTCGTAATTCCAAAATTCTTCTGCCACCGCAGGTGTATATGGCGCAATATCTGGGCTGATTCTGTATCTCACATCACGACTGACGCAAGTCAACAATAAATTTATTATCCCTGTGAAAGCCTTGTTCCTGTATCCAAACATTATCAATTCCACAGGATTTTTTATATTTTTTATATCAAAGAAATTATATTTACCTTTGATAATTGTACTGCCTTTGATAACAATCGTATTTTTCCCTGTGATTTGGTATTTCAACCCGACCATATCTAAAAACCTACAAACATGTTCTCGGGCCGACATAGATTGCTGTCCGCCACCTTTGGAAACATCTACCCATCCACTATTTGGGAAAAAGCCCCCTTCACTATAATAAAAATCATAGATAAAACCGTACGATGGGAACATCTTGTTCAATATTTCTGGCTTCAATGTCAACCGACAACCATCCGAGCCAGATTCTACCGAGGATATAGATGAACTTAATACTGCAACAACTATTAAATTCAGAATATCAATATATGACCTGGTTTTCTTTTTTGTTTTTTTTGGTGGCAATATTGGCGCCGCTGCCGTCGCTGTTTGATGTGGTGGTGGCGGGGGCGGTGGTGTCATAAATCCTGGTCTTGGTCCACGTGGACCATCGCCACCATTATTATTACCAGTGGATTCATGTGGGGTGCGTTGCGGTCTTTCTTCCGATATAACATTGCGTGATGGAACCGACTGGGTTTTAATTATTTGTTCCACAGGGATAGATGCTATTTCATAAAAATCCATATCTTCATCTATTCCAAGTGCATCCAAGAAACCATCAAAATCGTAATATAATGTACTGTGATTAACACGTCTTAAAATTTCTACATTTGATTGTGGTGGTAAACTGGCCAACCAGTCAAAGAAAACCTTTTTTGCACTATCTATAATCTCCTGTAGCTTTTTCAACTGACCAGCGGGTATCTGTTCCCCATATTTACCGATTATGTATTCCAGTTTATGTATCAACGCTTCCCAAATCATCATCTTATCGTGTTCAGATGCGTTTGATAACATGTCAATCAATATACCTATGCCAATTTGGATATTTTCTTTGGAAGAATTTTTATCAATCAAACGGCCAATTTTCAGTGTCAAATTACCAATTTCAATTGGGGACATTTTGGATTGTTCAGATTGTATTCTGTCATAAATATCCTGCAGAGAATCGGATTCAACCAAACTAGATTTTCCATTACCCCGTACCGTCGGTGTTTTTTGTTGGGCCGCTTTTTTCTTTTGGTCTGAACCTATACTTGTTGGCGCAATTGAATCATCTGGATTAATTTCACTGACAGGCACTGTTACAACCTCAACATCCCATGTTTTGCCTTTATCCACACGACGCAATACCCGAACCTGACTGTTTTTAGGTAATGAACGCACAGAATTATTTTCACTTTGACGTAATACAGATATCGTTTTTGATACCTCTTTGGCCATTTCTGGAATATATTCTTTGACAATCCCCAGGCAGGTTTCTAATTTATGCGCAACTGCACCCAAAATGCCAATTGTATCCCAAGATTTGCTTTGGACAAAATCTGCCAAAATTAACAAGGCTTCAACCAATTTTTTCAATCGCGAAATCGATTGCTTGCCATCCATAAAGGCATCCCACAAAGCAAATGTACATTTACCAATTTCAACCGCAGACGGTTTTGATTCGTCAAAAGCCCAATCATCAACCTTTCTGGTCAAAGCATCCAATTTATCTGCCATAACACACCGTCCTTTCTATACATACAATGCTATCATATTTGTATTGTTATTACAAGCAATAATCCATCACACATTTTGTTTGTTGCTTCTTCTGCTTTCACTTTTGCTTGCATTTGGTCCATAAAAGATTGACGGGCCTTGGTTGCCAAAGGTTTTTCGGTTATTAAGAACACGTATACATAGGTTATAAAAATCCGCCATTTGGCGGATTTTTAATGTTTATTGGATTTTACTTTTCATCAAATAATAATTGTTACTATATAGTTGTTGATCCGCAGGGGTCATATTTACAGATTGCACAACCCCATTTGGAAATTCAGCATTGATTATCGCAAATGCTTTTTGGTCAGCAACAGGGAACGAAACACCACCCATATTGTTCGTATATTTTGCAACACTGAACGGTGGTAATTTTTCGTTCAAAATTCCCGCGATTGTATCCATTTTCTTTATTTCATTAACCGCAGGATACACATTAAACCAATGTCCTGTTTCCCCAATACCCAACACAGGTGCCCATGTTGTTCCGTTCATATAAAACGGCAATCTGTATCCAGCATAACTGACCACAACAACCGCGTATCCATCAATTACAACTATTGGTGCACTGCTTCCAACTGATGTCGGCAAAGGAACCAAGGATATTTGATTATTGTTTACATACCCAAATCCTGAACGGATATTATTTGTAATCAATTGCAAATCTGTATCTGTTTCAATTGCTTTGTTTGCCACATTGTTATCATTCCCAGATTTATCTTTGCTTGTAGAAACAACTATGCCACCTATCAAGGCACCTGTTGCCACAACACCAGTTGCAACCAACGCAGCAACCAAACCTTTATTTTTTGCCCCTTGGATTACCACAGGGTTTTGTGGTTTAATTGTTTGATATATCAATGTTGTGGTATCACCGGTGCCACCGTCAATCACAGGAGGTGTACCACCGACAGGATTATTATTATCCTCAGGGTCAGTGTCACCAGTTACACCACCGATTCCACCGCCAGTTCCGCCACCTTCTTCCTCAACTTCTTCAATATCTATAATTTCTACAGATGGATCAAATGGACCTTCTTGTTTCAGGCATAATGGAACTTTGTATCCACTGCCAGATTTTGATTCGAAATACATGGTTTCACCACTTGTTTCTGCCAATGTTCCCCATGCTGGATTGACCAATCCACGCAAATTCAATGTAACATGTGAAACGTTTTTGACAGTGGTGATTGGCATCTTGAACACAGCGTCTATAAGTCTGCCGTCGGCCAGTTTGAGAGATTTTCTGCCTGCTGTAAATCTGGCACCCTTTAACATTTCTTTTGTTAAACCCAATTCTCTTAAAACGTTTTTTTCTACTTCTGCACTTAATTGTGTTCCATATTTAGCAGCATTTCTGGTCAAAGTTCTGGACACGCCAGCAGTAACCTGACTGGGGTCATTTACTTGATAAACCTTGATCCATGAACCATGTTGGTTTCCACCCTTACCAAAAGCCATCGTCTTTTCGCCAATCTTTTGTGTAACTTTTTCTGTTGTCTTTTGGAATGCTAAATTACCAATTCTTAACAAACTGCCCGCGATTTCAGCGATTTCAGATACAGTTCTGACCTTTTGCCAAAATTGTTTTTTGGTTTTAATCTCGCAAGTCACAGGATCAAACAATTCTGAATTTTGCATAAATGCCAACCAAAAATCTGAATCTGCCGGAATTTTGTCGAACAAATAAGTACACAATTCATCGACAGTCATCTGTTCTGCATCTGTAAATTCTCTCTTGTAACTTTGGATTTTTTGCAACCATGTATTTAACAATTCTTTTGCACATGTTTCGTTATTGCATGTTTCGGCAGCATCTGCAAAATCTTTATATATACCATTTTGCATTACCAGATTAGACGCCACTCGGCCTGTGGCACCCGCAATAACTAATCCGCCCGCAACATAATTCAATGCCAAGATTGCACCACCCTGGGCACCTGGGATAAAGAACAATGCAACACCAACCGCAGCCACACCAACCTGGGTAACTATTTTGATTGAATTTTGTATCTTGGCCGCGTGTTCCGCCGAAGGCAAATTACATGTTGTACCATTCCACACAGGTTGGTCACATTCAGGGCACGATTCTTTCAGAACATCGGCCAATTGTCTACAATTTTCTTCACCCAACAATCTGCAATTTCTTCCATCAAATGAACCATCGCTGTTGATACATTCCATACCACCGACACCACCTTTGTGATACGATTTCCATGCTTCGTTAACATCATCAAACACATAATCTATGTAATGTCCGTTCACAGAACATGTTTTAATATCATCTGTTTGCCAGAAATCTGCCTTGCACCCTTTACCTTTATACGTCTTGAACCCAGCATCGCAAACAACATCATAATCGTTAATTTGTTCACCTTTCTTGGCAGCAGATGTCACAACATGTCTTTTCAATGCCGATTCCACATCGGGGGTATTAGAAACCTGTATTCCACGACAGAACACAAAGTTATCAATATCATACGCAGTTCTTAAATCTTTTGCATCTTTGACTGTCTCGAAATTGATATAACATCTGTTGTCTTTTTGATATGCAGAATAACCAAACCGTTTGACAGATTTATTAATCTTCTTGCACAAAGATTCATCTGCTTCACATGAATCGCTTTGGCGACCACTGGAAACCCCATATATAACATCGCAAATACCATAACGTACATTATTTTGGATAACGTTATCGCTCCAGGCCTCTGCGGTACCAAATTCAAATTCATAATATGTGTTACTGTTTGTTGATGTGCATTTCAAGAAATCGTCTTTGTCAAATGCACCCACATAACCAGTTCTCATATTAGAACTGCACATTAAACCTGTATCATTATATTTTACAGCCACATATTCTTTGGCCATTTCAATAGCCGGTGTTAAATTCAATCTGGTATTCTTGAATGCATCTACACAGACTTCTGTTCCACCAGATTTTCCTTTATCTGAACCACATACTTCGAAATATTTAATTGTCGCATTTTTAACCAAATGATTCACAAAACTTTGACAGGTTTTCTTTGGTTCTGGTTTTTTAATATCCAATCCACCAGCACTGCACACAGCCCATAAATCTTTTGCGGCAATGCTGACCCCGTCACCATTTCTTACGAATTCTGTATACGCAACCAACGCAGCAGAAGCATTTGTTTGATTTGGGAAATATGTTCTAATCGCTCTGTCCAACGCGTCAGCCTGTAACGACAAATTCGCTGCCGCAGGCGATAAAAAGCAAAAACATGACAAAAGGGTTATTAAAATTTTCTTTATCATTTTAACACCCCTTCACATTTTTCAGCCACACTAACCACACGTTTTATTGCAGATATCTGTGTGGCATTGAACACTGTAGCAGCTGCGGATGCAACCGTCGTTGTTCCCGCCAACACATTTGATGCAGTATTCAAATTCTTTTCTTTCTGTTTTCCACTATCTGTATTGTCGTTTCTTACCTTGTCGCTGTTCGCCACGGCAGATGTAATAGTTCCAGCAACACCTGTTGTAGCACCAACAATTGATGAAACCTGGGCCCCAATCTGACGGTTAGATATAGGTTTAACATCAACCGTACTATATTCACGACATGCAGTAATAATAGACTGAGCTTCCGATATATCTTCGCCATTAATACGTGCCTGCATCATAGAATTATTTAAATCATCCAAAGATTTTAAACAATCACTTATTCTAACTTCCAGATTATTGTCTTTACGCCCTTTGGTTGATACAACCACACCAGCAATATTTGACACTGCCGCACCAGCCATCAACCCGGTTCTCCAATTACCCAAACTTTTTGATTGTTTTGTTAATTTTTCCAATTCCGAATTGTATCTTTCGATATCTTGCACAGCAGTATCATAGGCCGCATCAAATTCTTGTTTGAACGCTTCTGCCTGTTCTGTTGTAGTGGATTCTGCGGGTGCATTTTTTTCCTGCATTTCGCGTAATTCTTGTAATAATTTTTCATAGGCTTCGGCCTGTCTATCTTTGGCCTTTTTAAGAATACCTACAACCGTTGCACTGGCACCCAAACCAGTTCCAACCCCAGATACCGCGGTTCCGATACCAGCCAATTTTTTCAATTCGGCCAATTCAGCATCGATTCCCACACACGCGGTATATGTTGCACGCAACGCATCATCCAACGGCAACAAATCCGCATGCGCGATATTTGAAATCAGCAGAACACATAAAGAAATCAATATTTTTTTCACTACATACCCCTGTATTCGTACGTATTCTGTTTAACTTTGTTTATGCTGGCCATAAACATTTCATGTTTATCTTGAATTATTAATATTTTATCACAAAACGGCATTAAAAAAAACACAAATCATAACCATAATAAATATTTATTTTGGACAAGTCCCCAATTCTTTGCACAGTATGTATTGCCATGAATAAAAAACCGCCAATATGGCGGTTTTTATTTATATTCCCCTGTAATCAATTGTGTTTTGTTTGGCCCTATTTACGCTGTCCATAAACATTTCATGCTTTATTTTATATTCTTCATATGACATTTTATGTCTTTTGCATTCACGCACAGACATAGTCGTCAATGCCAATAACAAAATCATCATTAAACATCCCGTACACCCACAATTTAATAATGGTGTATAATTGGTGTTATTTTGTCCTGTGTTCTGTCCATTGTTTTATGTCATTTATCATACCTTTTTATTTTTACCCAATGTTTTAAAAACATAAATTAATGTACATGTGTTTCAATTTGTTGGTTTTGTAATGCCATTTGTGCATTTTTATATTTCAAATATTCATCATGCCGTCTTAAAGTTTCGGCATCTTTATACAGCAAACCGTCATTTGGGTTATATATCCACCCTATTTTTCCGGCGATTTTTTTCATATCATCTGCGGTTAATTTTCTGTCCAATGGGATAGATAATCTTAACGCCTCATAAAAACGATTGTTTCCAATATCTTCATATAATAAATCATCAGGTGCAAAAATAGCATTTTTCAAATCTGGGAAACAATATTCTTTTGGAAAATCAGCATCATGCCAAAATGGATTTTGTCTTTGTAAAAATGTTGGTGTGTAAATATTGTATTTTATATCTTGATATACAAAATTCGCCGACAATTTTTTTAAATTTTCAGATATTTCATCAATTGGCATATCCAGATGTGTTGGCACAGATAATTTTAATTCCAAACCATATTGATTTTGACTGCTGTTAAAAGATTCAAGACAACATTGTTTGATTATTCCGTCTGTTGCTAATTTTTTTGCGATTTTTTTATTTGCTTCATCTAAAAATTCATAACGAATTGCAACAAAAGCTTCTTTTGGATTATGTTTATTAGCAGATGACCAACATGTCAAAATAT
>JAKSTB010000027.1 GCA_024402815.1 Alphaproteobacteria bacterium
ATGCAGAGGACTGCAAATCCTTGGATGCCGGTTCGATTCCGACCCTGGCCTCCAAATTTAAAAATGATAAAACAAATCACTATTACCAATTTTCGAAATCACAAATCTTCCAGAATAAATATTCAAGATTATAAAAATGTCATTATCACAGGTTTAAACGGCGCCGGGAAAACCGCTATATTAGAGGCAATTTCTTTATTATCAGGTGAACGCGGTTTACGTGGTGTGGAAACCCAGATTATGGCACGATTTGATGGTGATGGTGGTTTTTCTGTATTCGCAACAACATTTGATGAATCTGATATTTGCGTGTTTTTAAATCCAGGCGAAACAAACAAACGCGTTAAAATAGATAATGAAAATTCCAGCTCGGCTGAATTGGCAAAAAGATTACGCATAGTTTGGTTGACCCCACGCGAAGACAGAATTTTTACAGAATCTGTTTCGGACAGACGTGCATTTTTTGATCATCTGGTTGCCAGTTTTGAACCGTCCCACTTGGGTCGTATTACCCGTTTAAACAAATTATTATCGGAAAGAACCGGTATTTTGAAATCTGGCGGGGATAAAAATTGGCTGGATATATTGGACAAACAAATTGCATCTACGGCGATTGCGATTGGTGCAGGACGAATCAGATATGCCGCAGAAATCAACTATTTCTTTGAAACCGGCGCGGTTTCTGTTGACGGTCAAATTGAAAAATTGATATTGGAAAACACATTGACCAATGCTGAAAATATTTATTTCGAATATTTAACAAAAAATCGCAAATTGACCGGCGATAAGATGGTGATTGATGGTGCTCATAAATCAGATTTCGGTGTATTTAATAAATTATTAAATCTGCCTGCGAATATAACGTCAACCGGTCAACAAAAATCTATTTTGATTGATTTGATTTTGGCACATGCAAAATTGATTCATATAAAAACCAACCAAAAACCTTTGATTTTGTTGGACGAAGCGGCGGCACATTTGGACAATATGGCGCGCGAAAAACTATTCGCTGAATTGAATAAATCAGATGCCCAGGTTTGGGCTACAGGTCTGGATGAATCTGTATTTAAAAATATACCTGATGCTGTATTTGTTACTTGCCAAAACGGCGAAATAAGTAATATAGTTACAACGGAGAAACAAGATGCATAAAATAGATTATCAACAATTATTAGATAACGCATTAAAATCTGTTGTCAAGGAAGCCCTGATTTACGCGCAATTCAACGGACTGGGGGATGATGCGGGTTTTTTTATAACATTTAAAACACGTGATCCCGGGGTTGTGTTGCCTGACTTTTTAAAAATCAGATATCCCGATGTTATGACAATCGTTTTACAATATTCTTATAATAATTTAAATGTGTCAGACAAAGAATTTGGTGTTCAATTAACATTTGATGGACGTCCGTTTTTCATTCGCGTTCCATTTTCTGCTTTGGTTGAATTCAAAGATCCATCCACAGAATTTATGTTGTCTTTCCATCCAAAACAACAATCGTCTGCAAATACGGGCAAAGATATCGAATTACCATTGGAAGAAAAACCCGGATCGGTCCCAGATGATAAACGCGTTGTTTCTTTGGACGAGTTTAGAAAGAAAAGAAATTTATAAAAATTTAAGAAAATACCGGCAAATGCCGGTATTTTTTATTCTTCTGTTTTAACTTCTGCCTGCTTTTTTTCAGCCAGATAATGTTCCAACCAATGATTATCTGTTTTTAATTGGCGAACATCAGAATTATTTAACAATTCTTTCTGCAAAGGTATTGTTGTTTTAATACCTTCGATTGTGAATTCATCCAACGCACGTTCTGCACGCATTATACATGCAGGCCTTGATTGTGCATGAACAACCAATTTCGCAATCATAGAATCATAAGTTGATGGAATTGTATATCCAGTATACGCGGCAGAATCAACACGAACCCCCAAACCACCAGAAGGAGCATATAATGTTATCAATCCTGGATTTGGAATAAATGTTTCAGGATCTTCAGCGTTGATACGAAATTCAATTGCATGTCCATGGGCAATCAAATTAGATTGCGTATAACCCAATTTTTCACCCGCAGCAATTCTTATTTGTTCACGAACCAAATCAACGCCATACACCATTTCAGTTACAGGATGTTCCACCTGTAATCTGGTATTCATTTCCAGAAAATAGAATTTTCCATCTTCGAACATAAATTCAAATGTACCTGCATTTGAATATTTCATTTTCTTGGCCGCGTTTTTGCAGATTTCAATCATATCATCACGCTGTTTTTGTGTTAACACAGCGGCTGGACATTCTTCCATGACCTTTTGATTTTTACGTTGCAGGGAACAATCGCGTTCACCAAAAATCACAACATTACCATGTTTGTCGCCCAATACTTGAAATTCAATATGACGCGGGTGTAATAACAATTTTTCCATATACAAAGTGTCATCACCAAACGCAGTTTTAGATTCCGCTTTGACCAATGGGAATGCTTCGCGTAATTCGTTTGCATTATTCACAGCGCGCATACCACGACCACCACCACCTGCGGCGGCTTTAATCATGACCGGGTATCCAATTTTATCGGCCCAAACAAGAGCGTCATCTAAATTTTTAATTGCGCCGTCTGACCCAGGAACAACCGGCAAACCACATTTAATAGCGGTTTGTTTTGCGTTAACTTTGTCACCCATTTTGCGAATCATATTTGCATCAGGCCCAATCCAAATCAGACCATGTTGTTCAACTTTGTCTACGAAATCAGCACGTTCTGATAAAAATCCATAACCAGGATGTATTGCATCTGCATTTGTTAACAGGGCAGCAGTTAAAATTGCCGATTCGTTCAAATAAGATTCAGAAGATTGTGCAGGCCCAATACACACAGATTCATCCGCCAATTTAACATGCATAGCGTTTTTATCTGCAGTAGAATAAACCGCAACAGTTCTGATTCCCATATCGCGACATGCACGAATAATTCGCAGTGCAATTTCACCACGATTCGCGATTAAAACTTTTTTAATTTGAGGCATGATAAAAAACCTATTCGATTACAATGATTGGTGTATCAAACTCCACAGCAGCACCGTCTGTGACCAAAATTTCTTTTACAACACCATCAATATCCGTCTTTATTGGATTAAATGTTTTCATTGCTTCAACCAACGCAACAGTATCACCAGCATGCACCGTATCACCGATTTCTACAAAATGTTTTGCACCTGGTTCTGGGGACAAATAAACAACCCCAACCATTGGAGATTTCAAAGCATGTCCAGTAACAGCACATTCTTCGTTTGCTTTATTTGGTTGTGCAACAAAACCGACAGGGGCAGCAACCGCATGTTGTTTTGATAAATGAATATGTTTACGGTATAAACCTAAAAACAGTTGACGTTCTAAATCAAGTTCTGTTATGCCCATTTCATCCATTAATTTGGACATGTTTTCAACTGTTGAACGAAAAGATGTCATAATTATAAATCCTTTTTATAAACCTTATGTATAAATTTTATCACAATGTTTTATTATGTCAAGGTACAGGATCATATCCGCATCCCCCACCAGGTCTGCATCGTGATATTCGTTTTATTCCCATCCAAGTCCCGTGAATTAAACCATATTTGTCGATTGCTTGACGTGTATATTCACTGCAAGTTGGAACAAATCTGCATGCGCAACGCCCACCAATAAAGGGCGATATACAGATTTGATACAGACGCACAAAAGCACATCCAAATTTGGTAAAAATGTTATTTTTATTCGGCATTTGTTTGGGATAATTGAATAATTTTATCAAATGCTTTCTTGGTTTCACGACGGCCATCTTCACGATTTGTTTCTAAAACACGAGCTTTCGCGATAAAAACATAATCAAATTCAGGCATCATGAAATCTTCATTGAAAGCAATCCAATCACGCAATAAACGTTTGGCGCGGTTTCTGTGTACCGCCAATTTAAAAACCTTCTTGGATACGATAATTCCATATCGCGGATCATTTTTTATTTTTACAGGTTTAACCTTTAAAACAAGAGAGGGCAGTGCCACTTTCAATCCATCTTGTGGCGTTATAAAATCCCTGTGATTGCGTATTGTATGACGTTTCATAATGCCTTATAATACCAGAATATAAATATTTTCAAATAAAAAAGAAAAAAGAGTCCCCAGCACTTGATTTTTTAAATGCCTGTTTTATAATGCAAAAAAACGAAACCAAGGGAAGTATAAATGTATAATTGGTTATTAAAATTCTTTTCTTCTGATATGGCTATTGATTTGGGAACTGCAAACACACTGATTTGTGTCAAAGGACGCGGTGTTGTTTTGAATGAACCATCTGTGGTGGCTGTGGCAGAAAACAAGTTATTGGGTCGTAAAGAAATTTTGGCCGTAGGGGCAGAGGCAAAAAAAATGTTTGGTCGTACCCCGGGCAGTATTTCCGCCGTTCGCCCATTGCGCGATGGTGTTATTGCAGACTTTGAAGTTGCAGAAGAAATGATTAAATATTTCATCCGCAAAGTTCACCAAAAGAATCCTTTGGCTGCACCTTTGATTATTATATGCGTTCCATCTTGTGCAACCCAGGTTGAAAGACGTGCTATACAAGAGGCCGCAGATGCCGCCGGTGCACGCAAGGTTTATATTGTCGAAGAATCTACAGCTGCCGCTATTGGTGCAGGTCTGCCGGTTGAAAAACCTGTGGGATCTATGGTGTTAGATATTGGCGGTGGAACAACAGAAGTTGCAGTTATGTCTTTGGGCGGTATTGTTTATTCTAATGCCGTCAGAACCGCTGGGGATCAAATGGACTATGACATTATTGAATATGTCCGCAAAACAAAAAGTTTGTTGATTGGTGAAAGCACTGCCGAAGAAATCAAAAAGAAAATCGGTACTGCAATTATGCCGAAAGATAAAAGCAATGAATTAACCATGAAAATCAAGGGGCGTGATTTGATGAGCGGCACACCACGTGAAACAACAATCACAGAATCCCAGGTTGCCAGTGCATTGGCTCAAACGGTTGAAAAGATTTTGAATACTGTTCATGGCGCATTAAGCGCAACACCACCTGAATTGTCTGCTGATATCGCAGATTTGGGTATTGCGATGACTGGCGGTGGATCATTGCTTCGTGGTTTGGATACTGCAATTCGTGCTGCGACTGGATTACCTGCGTTTTTGGTTGATAATCCATTGGCTTGCGTTGCATTGGGCAGTGGTAAAATGTTATCAGACGTGGATAAAAACAAACACGTTTTGCAAACAATGTATTAATTCAAAAATATTCGAAAACACCGGTAAATGCCGGTGTTTTTTTATATGAATTTTTGTATAAGCACAGGAATTTACACAAAATATCGTGTTTTTATTTGCAAATCTGATTTTTGTTGTTATAATCTGTGTTGTTTTGGGTGGTTAGCTCAGTTGGTTAGAGCGTTACGTTGACATCGTAAAGGTCGTTGGTTCGAGTCCAATACCACCCACCAGGATAAAAAATGAAACGAATGCAAATTTAATTTTATAAATAAATTCGAACGGGATTATTTGGACGCCCCGTTTGCGTCCATTTTTTATAAAAAAAGGTTAAAACACAATGGCAAAAAAATATCTTATAACATCTGCATTACCATATATAAATGGTGAATTACATATCGGTCATTTGGTTGGCTGTTGGTTGCCAAGTGATGTCTATGCCAGATTTTGTCGCGCAATGGGACGTGATGTTTTATACATTGGCGGGGCTGATGAACATGGAACGCCTGCTATGGTTGGTGCATGGAAAGAAAATATGCCTGTGTTAGAATATACAAATAAATATTATGAAAAGCATTTACGTGCTGTGTCCGATTTTAATTTATCCTTTGATTTATACGGCCGCACACATACTGAATTACAAGAAAAGTTAATTCATGATTTGTTTAAACGCCTGGAAGAACGCGGTTTAATCGAAGAACGCGAAACAGTTCAACCTTTCTCTGTCGATGACGATATGTTTTTAGCGGACAGACAGTTAGAGGGAACATGTCCAAAATGTGGTTATGAAAAAGCACGTGGCGATCAATGTGATAATTGCAGTGCCACATATGAAGCAGATGAATTAATAAACCCACGTTCTGCGATTTCAGGTTCAACAAATATTGAAATGCGTAAAACAAAGAATTTGTTTTTCATGGCATCTAAAATTGAAGGTGATTGGCGCAAATGGTTGTTGCAACACGCGCCAAAATGGTCAAAGACTGCATCAGCTATTGCTATGGGTTGGGCAAACGAAGGTTTGCACGACACCAGTATTACCCGCGATTTGAAGTGGGGTATTCCTGTGAATAAACCAGGATATGAAAACAAAGTTTTCTATGTTTGGTTTGATGCACCATGGGGTTATGTTTCTATATCCCAGGCCGCAACAAAAGATTGGGAATCTTGGTGGAAAAATCCAGATTGTTTCTATGCACAATTTATGGGCAAAGACAATGTAAAATTCCACTCTGTGTTTTTCCCAGAACAACAATTAGCCATGAACGATAACTGGAAAACTGTTGATTTATTAAAGGCTGTTAATTTCTTGAATTTCGAAGGTGGCAAAGTTGCAAAATCAACTGGTAATGGAATCTTTTTGGACAACGCGTTGAATATTGCACCATCTGATTGTTGGCGTTATGCGTTGATGGCATCTGCACCAGAAACAGACGATACAGATTTCACAATGGCGCGCTTCATTGATATTGTGAACAAAGATTTAAATGGTTTATTGGGTAATTTCGTTTCACGTGTTTGCAAATTAAGCGCAAAGAATTTTGGCGAAATTGTACCAAACGGAACTGAAATTGATTCTGAATTGGCAAATAAAATAAACGAAAAAATCGAAGAGTTAACAAATGCTATGGAAAAATGCGAATTCAGAAAATCTATCGTTGCGTTACGTGAAATTTATGGTTTGGCAAATGAATATATGACAATCAAAGAACCATGGGCATTGGTGAAAAATGGTGATTTGAATGGTGCTGGCGCTGTGTTAAATGAATGTTTTCAATTAATTGATTTGTTTGCACGTGTATCTTCACCTTTTGTCCCAGATGCTGTTGCAAAGATTCAAAATATATTTGCAAATGAACATGATTTATCATGGCCAACAAAATATGAACACAGAATTTCAAATGGCGAAGGATTTACCGTTCCTGAAAATCTGTTTAACAGACTTGAATTATCACAAGACGAATAATTTCGGTGATATCCCAAAGGGAGATTTTGAGAATGTAAATAACAAAAAGGAAAAGTCATGGCTTTCAAAGCAACCGTTTCTTTTGTATTTACACATATCAACCTTGGACCATTACCACCATTGAAAGATATTCATAATCTGTACCAATTTAAATCATTTATAAATTCTTGCGATATAACTTTGCCATACAAAGTGTCTGTGGCGCGTATGATAAATATAACAAATGAAAAAACCAACCAAGTCACACAAATCAAAGATGATGAATTGGTTTTTTATGTTGCAGATAAAATATCATATCCCGCCCTGGTTCATACATATATGCAAAAATATTATGATTCTGAAAAGTATTTCTTTGCTCCTGTGCCAGATGATGCCCCGGGGTTATTAAACGCGGTTGTTCCCGAAGGTGGCGGTGCTTGTGCAAAATGGCATATTTTGACAGATACGGATATTGTTGTTGATAAAAACCTGCATCAAATTTGGCGAAATAAAACTGGTACTGTACCACAAATTTTGATAGATTTCTTCAAAAGAACCAAAGAATATATCCGCACAGAATAAAAAGGGTGAATATATGAAAAAGAAACGTTCAAAATTTGATACCGAATTCAGTGATTTTTATTTCACAGAATCTGATTTAAACGGCAAAGTTTTAAATACATTTAAACGCAAATATGCGGGGCGATTTGCCGACTATGCGAAATCTTTAAAAACACCATGTCATATACATTCTGTGTATTCGCTGAATTTTGTTGATACATATCAAACAGATGCAAATGGTTTACACCCTATTGTTCAAAGACCTATCGATTTTTATGTCGTCAGCAATGAAGAAGAATTAAATAAAGTTTTGAAACAAGTTCCAAATAAAAATATCAAAGTTGTGAATAAAAGGTTACATCCTGTACACCCATACCAAGATGACAGCTTGGATGTATCACTTTGGTGTTTTTTCAACAGGGCTGCAAATTTAAAAAAACATGTCAGATAAAATAAAATTGATTTTAATGTCTTGTTGTGCACCGTGTTCTTGCGGTGCTATTAAACAAATTGTAGATGGTGAAATTCCAGGTATAGATGATTTTATTGTTATGTTTTTTAACCCCAATATTTACCCATTGGTTGAATATCAAAAAAGATTAAATGAACAAATAAAATATTGTGAAAAGTTGGGTGTTAAATATGTGATTGGCGATTATGACCATGATAAATGGCGCGAGCATATTGCAGGATTGGAAAACGAACCCGAACGTGGTGCACGTTGCAGTAAATGTTTTGCATATCGTTTTTGTTTGGCGCGAGAATATGCCAAAGAACATGACTTTAATGCGATTGCGTCAGTATTCGGTGTATCACGTCACAAAGATCAATCCCAGGTTGACGCATCAGCAAACCAATCATGCGGAGATATAAAATATTTGCCTATTAAATGGAACGAAAATTTACGCCAACAAATAAATCGTGAATCTGAATTTTATCGTCAAAATTATTGCGGTTGCGAATTTTCTGTGCGTAAATAAAATCGCATATAATAATTTGATTTTTGCTTTTTATCTTCTATAATTTCAAAGTAATAAAACAAAAGGACAATTATGTCATCTATACTGGTTTTCCCAGGTCAAGGTTCCCAAACAGTCGGTATGGGACGCGAATTATACGAAAATAACGTGACCGCCCGTGCAGTATTTGACGAAGTTGATGAAGCTTTGGGTGAAAAATTATCAGATATTATTTTTAATGGCCCAATCGAAGAATTGACTTTGACCCGTAATGTGCAACCTGCAATTATGGCAACATCAATTGCTATGTTTCGCGCATCGAATATTAAATTAACAGAATTTGTTGCGGGACATTCATTGGGTGAATACACTGCATTATGTGCAGCGGGCGCTTTATCTTTGGCGGATACGGCGAAATTATTGCGTTTGCGTGGTGAAGCTATGCAAAGGGCGGTTCCTGTGGGTCGTGGTTTAACCGCGGTTATATTGGGTTTGGAAATAGATGTCGTTCGTGATATTTGCGCAAAAACAGATGCGGATGTTGCAAATGATAATTCCCCAGGCCAGGTTGTAATTTCAGGCGAAAAAGAAATTGTTGAAAAAACATTGGAATTGGCAAAAGAAGCGGGTGCAAAACGCGCTATGCCTTTGGCCTTATCTGTGCCGGTTCATTGCAGAATTCAACAACCTGCGGCGGATGAAATGCGCGCCGCGTTGGAAAATACAGAAATCAAAACACCAATTGCACCATTGATTTCTAATAAAACATGCACACCTTTGTCAGATGTAAACGAAATTCGCGAAGCTTTGGTTTATCAAATGACCCATGGTGTTCGTTGGCGTGAAAGTGTT
Source organism: Alphaproteobacteria bacterium (assembly GCA_024402815.1). Lineage (GTDB taxonomy): Bacteria > Pseudomonadota > Alphaproteobacteria > Rs-D84 > Rs-D84 > Enterousia. The sequence goes on from JAKSTB010000027.1 coordinate 9,568, forward strand.
TTAGAAATGGCAAAACTGGGCATCACAGAAACTATCGAAGTTGGCCCGGGTGCCGTATTAACAGGTTTAACTAAACGTATTTGTCCAGATATGATTGGCAATAAATTAGAGGTATAACATGCAAAATCTTATTTATAAAACAGGTAGGGGGACGGACATAACACAGGCGGCCAATGACGCGATTTCTTTGGCAAAAAAACAACAAAAAAAACATTCTGTTTATGTATAATAATATCATGATGAACGTGGATAGATACTCAACAACCCGTGGTGTTATCAACAGATTCTTTTCCCAAACAATCAATGAAAGGGTAAAAATTTAATATTGACAATATTTGTTTTTGTGTTATGTTAGATATACATAGAAACAAAGGATATTACAATTGAAACAAAACGAGATTTTGGTTTATTAGCATATATCAAGGCCGTTCACGACAGCGACAACCAACCGCTTGGTCATGCATGGGCAACACACAAACGCGCCATATTTATACCCAAAAAAGGCATCAGTATTGACCATGTCGCACACACTGTGTTACATATTATACAAACATACAATGTTCCTGTGACCGTGCGTTTCAATTCTGTCAAAGTTAAAGTACCTAACAACAAACAATTGACAGCTCAAAAAATCAAAGATGAATACTTTGATTTGTCCAGATAAACCAATAAAAAACATGGGGGGATATAAAATGTTCGATTTATCAAACAAGGTTGTTTTAATAACTGGTGCCACCGGCGGAATTGGTGGTGTTATCGCACAAAAAATGAAACAAGCTGGCGCAACAGTTGTTATCAGCGGACGTAATGTTGAAAAATTAAACACCGCTTTTGATGATAGTTTTATCAAAATACCATGTGATTTATCTGCCGAAGACGGCGCAGAAAAATTGATTAACGATACAATCGAACACACAGGCCGTATTGATGTTTTAATCAATAATGCCGGCATCACAGCGGATACTTTGATGATGCGCATGACTGATGAACAATTTGACAATGTTATAAATACTAATTTGCGTTCAACTTTCAAAATGTGCCGTGCAGTTATCATGCCTATGATGAAACAAAGATTTGGTCGTATTATAAATATGGCATCCATAGTTGGTGTTGTTGGTGGTGCAGGTCAAACAAATTATGCTGCATCCAAAGGTGGTATGATTGCGATGACAAAATCTATCGCAGCAGAGGTTGCATCACGCGGAATTACTGCGAATGCTGTTGCACCTGGATTTATAAAAACACCTATGACAGATGTATTACCAGAAGAATTAAAGAAAACTTATTTATCACAAATACCTGCAGGTCGTTTTGGTGAACCAGAAGATGTTGCAAACGCATGCGTGTTTTTAGCATCTGACGAGGCATCTTATATCAATGGCCAAACAATTCATGTAAATGGCGGAATGGGTCGCTTTTAATCATGCAAGAATTTGATATTATTGTTATCGGTGGCGGACATGCTGGCGTTGAAGCCGCTGGGGCATCTGCGCGCCGTGGTGCAAAAACATTATTGATTACTATGCGTGAATCTGACATTGGTGCAATGTCTTGCAATCCGTCTATTGGTGGGCCTGGTAAATCCCAAATGGTTGCAGAAATGGCCGCATTTGGTGGTGTTATGCCAATGGCTGCTGATAAATCTGGTATTCATTGGCGAACATTAAATGCAACCCATGGTGCCGCAACCCAGGCCCTGCGTGCACAAATTGATAGGGATTTTTATCATGATAATGTGATGAAAATTTTAGAAAACACCGGTAATTTGACGGTTGTTTTTGAAAAAGTCACCGATTTAGATTTACAAAAAAAATCTATTAATAATAAATATTTTGGTAAAGCATTGGTTTTAACAACCGGGACTTTCTTGGGTGGTTTGGTAACACGTGGAAATGAAAAAATTGAATCTGGTCGTTTAATGGATAATGGTGAATACCAAGAAAACGATTCATCTATTTCAAATGTTTTGAAAAAATCTGGATTTGAATTATTAAGATTAAAAACTGGAACACCCGCACGTATTTATCGCAACAGTATAAATTTTGATGTATGCGAAGAACAACCTGGCGATTGTCCACACGATTGGTTTGCGTTTGGGGATGCGAATAATAATTATGCCCAAAAATGTTTTATCACCCACACAAACGAAATAACACATGAAATTATTCGTGAAAATATAAAAAATGCACCTATGTATAATGGCGATATCAGGGGACTTGGCCCACGTTATTGTCCATCCCTGGAAGATAAAGTTATGCGTTTTCCAGAACACACTTCGCACCACGTGTTTTTAGAACCCGAAGGTTTCCACAGCGATATAATTTACCCCAATGGTATTTCAACCAGCTTTGGTGCAGATATCCAAGATAAATGGATTCGTACTATACCAGGTTTGGAAAATGCAAAAATTGCGCGCTATGGTTATGCGATTGAATATGATGCAATTGATGCACGTAAATTAAAATCAACTTTGGAATCTAAAGATATTGCGGGTTTATTTTTCGCAGGTCAAATAAACGGCACTTCGGGTTACGAAGAAGCCGCTGCCCAGGGTTTAATCGCGGGTGCAAACGCGGCGGCATTTGCATTGGGTTTGGAAAATCTGGAATTAAACAGAACCAATTCCATGATTGGTGTTTTGATTGACGACATAACAACATTGGGGGTTGATGAACCATATCGTATGTTTACTTCACGTGCAGAATACAGATTAAATCTGCGTGCAGATAATGCGGTGTTCCGTCTGGGCGATATGGGCAATAAATTGGGTTTAATTGACCCAGAATCTTTGAATAAATTAAAAGAAATTCATGAACAAACCGCAATTGAAAATGATAAATTTTACGCGGGTTATATTTCACGCAACGAACGCGAAATTGAAAATTACAAAAGGGATGCCGAATTAAAAATTCCAACAAATTTTGACTATAAATCTTTGTCGGGGTTAACCAATGAATTGGTTGAAAAATTAACAAAAACCCGTCCTGAAAATATCGCATCTTTATCCAGAATCCCAGGAATGCCACCGGCTTGTATACTTGTTCTTTTACACACAATTAAAAGTTGAAA
>JAKSTB010000028.1 GCA_024402815.1 Alphaproteobacteria bacterium
ATGGGGCACCCCAATTCTTTCTGATATTGTTTTCGCTGTCCATTGGGCTGGCCAAAACTTGAGGTGTCAAGATAACCACCAACACTTCACGTGAACCTTCCGTTTGTCTTGAACCAGACAAAGCCATGAAATCAGCATCGCCCAAACCATAACGTGTATCATCGTTCTTTTGCTTTTCAAATCCAGATACAACCAACATTTGACCGGATTCCATGATGACTTCTTGCATGAACGAACGTTCTTCAACTTCTGGCAATTGCAATGTAACAGTTCCACCAATTTCTTGGGTTGCCATCTTCAACAATTCACGAACTGACATTTTGAACAACAACAATATCTTGCCGTTTTCCAATATGTTTGGCAACAAATGCATTGAAAATCCTGTTTCCAATTCATCTTGGTCAACCGTAGAAGATTCAACTGTGGTGAAATTACGAGATTCAAAACGTTTGATATAGCCAGTTGTCTTGGTATTTGTCACAGGTGCCACACGATTATTACGTGTTGTCACACCAACATTTGTAACCAACGCAACCTTACCCTGCTTTGCCAACGCGTTTATCAAAACATTTGAACCCGCCAAACCGTTCATAGAACCACCATTAACAACCGTAACATTAACTGAATTCGCCGCGGCAACACCCAAATTATTCACAGAATTCGCAGCGATATCCAAACCAGATATAGAATTAACCGCCGCAGTCAAATTCAAACCAAATGCAGATTCATTAGACAATGTAACCTGTAACACTTTAACATCGATAGTTACCAATTGAGATAAACGTTTATTTTGTCTTTCAATATAATCTGCGATACGTGCCTGCAAAGATGGGGATGCCGTAACAGTTATAGTTCCCAAACTGCGAGAAACTGTAAATTGAGCATTTTTCGCACTGTTAACAATAGAGCTGATTGTTTCTTCTACTTCTTCCCATTCTTTCAATGTAGATTCCAACGACACCTGACTGCCGTCATCTGTTTGAACAGAAGATTGATACGAAACATCTGTTCCCAATGCATATAATGTATATGTCTTGGTTTCTGTTTCATAGAATACAATTGAATTCTTATTATAATACCATAACAAATCTAAATCTGTTGCAATTTGTGATAACAATCCAGACAATTTTCCGGTATATGCAACATCAACTGTTCTTTTTAATTTTTCTGTATCAACCTGGCTGTCAATTTTAACAGGAATTCCAGTTATAGAATTAATATCATTTGCCAATACCTGCAAAGTCACAGGGTTGTTTAACAAAATTGTTATACCTGTATCGGTTTCAAATCTGTCAGGTAACGCATTTCTGTGTTCCGCCACAGTAGATTTATTTCCCAACCATACACCTTCGGATATAGATACAGTATCGCCATTAACCACTTTCATCTTTGGGTTTTTAGCCATTTCAAATGCTTCATACGCATTTACAAAATTTTGATCAACCGCGGAAGAAACCTTGGCAGATTCACGCACAGTGCATCCCGTCAACAAGATTCCCATCATCATCCCGAAACATTTGACATAAAAACGATTCACCATATTATTCTCCTACGGATAGACCAATATCTGTTTATTCCTCTGAAGTCGAAACGACCAATACTCTGTTGCCCTTATAGAATTTTGCATAAGGAATTGGTGTTGCACGTTCGAAATTACGAACCAACGCAGATGCAACATCAACAAAACGACCTTTGAATATTGCACTGGCTTCGATTGGATATTCACGAGATGTAGCCCAAACTAAATCCCAACCTTCTTTATCACACCATGATTTCAAAATTTCACGCAAAGTTTGACCAGATACAACAACCCAAGAACGAACCTGGTTTTGAACAGATGCAGATGGTTCTGCGTCAACATAATCATTTACTTTGATATTTTTTTCAACCTTTGCTGTCATTGGCACTGTATCAGTCACAACATCTTCAGCAATCATTGTTTCTGTTATTTCTGCATCTCTGGTCTTTTGTCCAACCTTTTCTGCAAATTCGATATAAGGATCTGGACGTTTATTGCACATTTTGCGAGAACTGCGAGATACAGCCAAAACCGTTCCGCCATCATCTTCCATCATTTCACGATGCAACAAAGGCATTTCTGCACCATTTGCACATTCATAATCAAAGCCCGCAACTGTTCTTACTTCGTTAGAAATGTTTGGACCACCAGACCAACCTGTTCCAACTGTATTGATGTTATTTTCGATTATCAAACCGTTACCCATTTTTGTAACGACCTTGGTTCCACCAGTTGTTGGACATCCGCCTTCATCACAAGAAATTTTGTAATCTGCATCAGAACCAACCAAAGGCCATGCAGGAATTTCCTGAACCTCTTGGACAACGACTTCTTCAACCTCAGGTTCTTCACTTACCTGATATTCGTCCTCTTCATCAAAATCTTCTTTGTTTTCTTGGTTATTATAATCGTAAAAAACCTCTGATGTTACGACCTGTTTAGGCATCTCTGACCCATAGGCCACGCCGACCAGCCCCATAACCAAAAAGAACATACAAAATCTCTGTAACATATTATTTCCTTTCATTTATTGTTATAATTATATCAATTTGACCGAATCTGTGCAAGCCATAAAAACACAAATTTCATAAAAAACAAAAAAATTTTCAAGATAAAATCGCACGAATCGATAAAGCGTGTTATACTATGTTCGTAAAAATCAAAATTTAAGGATAACTTATGGAAAATACAGTATTTTTAATCTTGATATCAATATCTATATTTTTCGGCATTTGCTCTTTTGTCGGGGTAATATTGCTGATAAAAAATATGAAAACAGTGTCTAAATTGTTAACATACCAACATGGATTGTTAGCAAAAATTCAAAACATGTTGAAAAATAATTCATCCATTAACGAAACAACTGAAAAATCAGAAATTATTTATCAAGATTTACTGCAAAATTTAATTCCGATTATGGCGGCTATAAATGTGATGCCCCGCTCTACATCCGAACACCCATTATGGCGCGCCCTGGGGGGAATTATGGATGAATATGCAAACAATCCTTTTGTTTTGGAAAAATTAAGACGCGCAATAAAATTGGATGTGAATATTGCACGCAATGTCAGTAATTATTTGAACCGCGCAAATGCGTTCTTGCAACATATCGCATCTAATGATTCTGACGGTATTATTGCGACAACCTTTACAGACGGTTCATTGGGACAATCTTTGACATTTTTTGCCCAGGCCCAAGCGTTAGCAAACACAGATAAATGAAAAAATTAACCCAGCAACTTATTCAAGACATTTCTCAAACCAGAAAAGAACCTGATTGGTTGTTGGCTTGGCGTATTGATGCGTTCAAAAAATGGCAAAAAATGACAGAACCCCATTGGGCCGAAATTGATTATGATACGATTGATTATGATTCTTTGAATTATTATAACGAACAAAAACAATTGGATAATTCCGAATTAAAATCAACATATGAAAAAATGGGATTACCAGAATCTGAACAACGTGCATTATTGGGTATGGCAACTGATACTGTTATCGACAGCAAATCTGTGCATACATCATATTCAGACGAATTGAAAAGGCTGGGTATTATATTTTTGCCTTTGTCCAAAGCAGTCATTCAATATCCAGATATGGTCAAAGAATATTTAGGCAGCGTTGTTCCAAACAATGATAATTTCTTTGCCGCATTAAATGCTGCGGTGTTTTCAGACGGAACATTTGTATATATTCCACGCGGTGTAAAATGCCCAATTGATTTGGCCAGTTATTTCAGAATTGAAACAGCCAAGATTGGTCAATTTGAACGCACTCTTATTATCGCAGACGAAGGCGCATCATTATCGTATATGGAAGGATGCAGCGCCCCACGCCGTCCAAATCATCAATTACACAGTGGTGTTGTTGAAATAATTGTCAAAGATAATGCATATGTAAAATATTCAACTGTACAAAACTGGTACGCCGGGGATTCTGTCGTATACAGCGATTCTAATCAAGCAAAAAATGGTATATTAAATTTCGTTACCAAACGTGGAAAATGTTATAACAATGCAGGACTTGATTGGACACAAATAGAAATTGGTTCTGCTATGACATGGAAATATCCATCAACAATTTTACAAGGCAATAATTCACACAGTGATTTTTATTCTCTGTCTATTACACGCGGAATTCAACAGGCGGATACCGGAACAAAAATGATTCATATTGGTGATGAAACAAAATCTAATATCGTTTCATATGGCGTTGCATTGGGTAAATCAAAACAAACTTTTCGCAGTTTGGTTTTATTTGATGGGCATAATGGTAAAAACGCATGTAAATGCGACAGTCGTATTTTAGGTAATGACGCGACCGCAAATACAATTCCAACAGTTATACACAACAATGCAACCAACCAACAATCGCACGAGGCAACAACAGGTGCAATTGATATGGATGCCCTGCTGTATCTTGAACAAAGCGGAATTGATACAGATGACGCGATTGCTTTGATTATTGGGTCAATGGCATCGCCAATAATATCAAGATTACCAATGGAATTCTTGGTAGAATCAAAACAACTTATACAAATGGCACTAAAAAAAGAATAAAAAAATGTTAGAAATAAAAAATCTTTGTGTATCTATGGACGGCAAACCATTATTAAAAAATATTAACATGGTTGTCAGGGATGGCGAACACCACAGAATTGCCGGACATAATGGTTCTGGAAAATCTACATTGGCAAATACAATTTCCGGAAATCCAATGTATACAATTGATTCTGGGCAAATTATTTTTAATGGTGTTGATATAACAAAAGAAAACGCAACAACACGTGCTTTGATGGGTATTTTTTTGGGTGCACAAAATGTTCCTGAAATTTCAGGATTAACTATTTTAAGTTTTTTAAAACATTCAATGATTGCACATAAACATTATGACACAGGCAAAGATTTATCAATGGGTGAATTTTTGGAAAAAACAGAATCGGTCTGCCAACAATTAAACATTCCAAAACAATGGTTAAACAGATGTATTAATGTTGGTTTTTCAGGTGGGGAACGCAAACGTATAATGCTATTAAGATTGGTTTTAACCCAACCCAAATTAGCTATATTAGACGAACCTGATTCTGGGGCGGATAAAGATGTTCAACAACAAATTGTAGATACTGTGAAATCTATGCCAGATACAACATTTTTATTTATATCACACCAAGATTCATTTACATCCAAAATTGAAATAAATCAAACAACCACTTTGGATAATGGCGAAATTGTGATAAAATAATATGGATAAAAAACAAAAGGACAAAATATGCCAAGACAAAATAATAAAAACCTGTTAAAAACATGGCTATTTGATAAACCCATGATGTTTGCACTTTTAACATGCGGTCTCAGTTTGGCAATTATCAGTATATATGCCATTATCTCTAACCTGTTTGAAATTTCAGCCTCTGGACCTTTGGCTTTGTTGTTAGTTGCCGCAAACGTATATTCAATATATTACACAATCAAACGTTTGCCACATACGCCTATGGCTCGTCCTGATTTTATCGCGATAACAAACGCATGCAGTTTCCTGATATTCTTGATTCTGTTTATACCATTAATGTTTATTGGCCCTGATCCCCAAATCATGAGACACAATGCTTTGATATTCTATGTATTACACCCTGTTGCGTTTTGGTTTGTATCAATCGGATTGTTGATGTTATATCTGTATATGGGTGGTTTGGCAATATCCAACATTTATGCAAAATACAGACGCGCGGTCCAATTAGGTATTGATAAATGGAAGGTTATTTTATCTATGCCTTTCGCATTTTTGTTAATGTGGACACCTGGATATTTGATTGAAGACAACAAAACAAAATCAAATATGCAAATAAATACTCAATGGTACGCCAGATTTAATCAATGGGTTGTTGCAGATATGTTAAATACATTTTTCATATATTTGGTTTTGCTGTTGATATTAAATATTTTTGTAAGTTTTCCAACACTCTTATTAACCGCATTTTTGTTAATAATTTATACATTATGGAATATAAAATTCAAAGACGGATTTTTGAAAAATATCAACCGGGGTTATTCATTAACAGCGGTTGCTATTAACTTGATTTTCGTAATAACTATTTTGTCCCAACATTTAATCAAAGGATAAAACCATGCATAATTTTATAACAGTTATCGCAGTAATCTTTTGTTTATGGATTGGACGTTCTTTGTTCATTCCTATCTTAATCGCCGCTTTTTTGTGGTATTTGATAAATGCTATTACTGCATATTACAGACGTATTATGCCATGCTATAAAACAACTGACGATTCGTGCCAAATATATTCCAGGGTATATAATTTTGTCGCGTTGTTTTTATCATTTGTAACTCTGTTCTGTGTGGTATTTTTGTTCGCAACCCAGGTTAAACCTATGTTGATAGAATTGTATCACGCAACCCCAATATTACAGCAAAGATTGATTTCTTTCTCGCATTTCATATCAAATAAAATTGGTATCGAAACAGATTTGAATTTAATACCTAATTTGCCACATATCGCGGGGTATATTGGATCTTCGGTGGCGGGTGTCGCGGCATCAACAGGAATGGTAATTATCTATTTGATATTCATGTTCATTGAACAAAACAGTTTTGCCAGAAAAATCAATTCATTGGATTTACCAAAGGTTAGAGCAAAAAAACTGAATTACATTTTATCCAGTATTGATGAAAATATGAAAAAATATTTATTCACAAAAACATTTATATCTGCAGCCACAGGTTTGTCTTCGTATGTGCTGTTGAAAATAATTGGATTGGAATACGCCAGTGTTTGGGGATTTATATTATTCTTGTTAAATTATATCCCAACAATTGGTTCTATTATCGCATGCGCTTTACCAATTGCATATGCGTTAATCAGCCACGACACATGGCAGGTTCCATTATTCACAACAATATCTCTGATCGGGGTTCAAACAATATTTGGAAATATATTGGATCCAAAATTGATGGGAAAAACATTAAACATCTCATCTTTAGCGATTTTGATTAATTTGGTGTTCTGGGGTATGTTGTGGGGTCCGGCTGGTATGTTTTTCAGCGTACCTATCTTGGCAACGGTGTATATTTCAACCGCCCAGTTTAAATCTACACGTTGGATTGCTACATTATTGTCGGCAGATGGTTCTATACCAGACGAAACGAACAATGATTAATTTCTTTTAAGTACGCAAATCGCGTTTTCCAGAATTATTCGTGCGGACAAAGAATCCAGTTCTTGTTTGATTTTCTTGATATTTGGGCGCCCTATTTCTTGCTGGGCATCCATGCTGGTCAAATTTTCTTCCATGAACAAAATTGGAACATCGGTTTGTTTTGCCAACATGTCTGCAAATTCACGCACCGCCCTGGTGGTATCTGAATCAGAACCGTCTGCAAACAAAGGCAACCCCAACACTATACCAGTTATGGAATCTGTCGCAATAATACCCAACACAGATTCAACCAATTCGTTTTGGGATTTAACATTGATTTGGGGGCGAACAAAAACCATATTTCGCCCTTCATCAGATACAGCAACGCCACATCTGCGCATTCCCCAATCCAGCCCCAACAGACGTCCTTGTTTTTTTGGAAAATCCTTGTAATCACAAAAAATCATTGTATAATTCCTTTATTACAAAAATAATAGGATTGAAAATGGCATTTAGCAAGCAACAATTGAAAAAATTTGCAGATTTAATCTGTATTGAAATTTCCGATGAAAAACTTGAAAAGATGAACATAGATTCCGTGGTTGAATGGTTGGATAAGTTACAGAAAATCGACACAACCGGGGTTGAGCCTATGTTGAATCCTGCTGAACATAAACTTCCATTACGCGAAGATGTTGTAACCGAACCAAATATGCGTGAACAAATTTTGGCGAACACACCCGACAAAGCTGGTGTATCCCGCGGTTATTTCGCAGTACCAAAAGTTATGGAAGGTGATTAATATGACTGTTATGCAACATACGATAACCCAACAAGTATCTGTTCACCCATTGGATATGCGTTTGTTCAAATGCGACAAACGTGATGCAACATATCAATTGGAAATATACCATACAAATGAAGGTCCTGATAAAAACATCATGAACGAATGCCTGAAAAATCATATTTAGAGGAATAAGATAAATTCCAAGGGATGCAAAGATTATGAATATTGAACAAAAACACGAATTAAGAACGTTGAATGCCCAAATTAAAGCATGCGATACCAACACACCACAACATGATAAATTGGTGGCAGAATATGTTGCCCTGTTTTTGATTGCGACTGGCGTTGCACAAAAGAAACACGTTTTACATGGCGAAACCGCTGAACGTAAATTAAGAAAATGCGGCAAGATTGGAAAAATGATTATCGACGGTCAAAACGATATCGAATACAACCCATATGTTCCAAATGTATATAATTACCTGTTCACAGAATTAAATTTGAAATACAATGTAAAATTGCTGGATGAAAATTATGCGTGGTATTTGAATGATAAAATCTATCAAATTAAACAAGAAATGATTGTGGCCAAAATGCAAAATGATGAAACATATGATACAAAAACGGCACGCAACCAATTAGACAAATTACAACGTGAATTTAACAGATTTTATATGAACTTGCGTAATAAAGTAATTGAAGAACACAGAACCCAAGAAATACCTTTTTAAATAATAAACGAAACAAGAGTAGAAAAATGATAGACCTGACAATAAAACAAGCATTAGAAAAATTAAAATCTGGTGAAATCAGTGCAACTGAATTGACCAAGGCACATCTGGCAAGAATTGAAAAATATAATGGTGAATTAAATGCTTTCATTACTTTGACACCTGAACGTGCCCTGTCTGATGCTGCATCCGCTGATGAACGTATTAAAAATGGGACTGCAAATGTGTTGGACGGTATTCCAATTGCAATGAAAGATTTGTTTGCAACACGTGGCATTCGCACAACTGCTGCATCACACATGTTGGAAAATTTCGTTCCAGAATATGAATCAACTATATCTCAAAAATTTATTGATGCAGGCACAGTATTATTGGGTAAATCAAATCTGGATGAATTTGCAATGGGTACATTTTCCAAAACATCTTATTTTGGTGCACCTGTGAACCCATGGCATAAAAATGATAAATTAACAGCCGGTGGATCATCAGGTGGAACAACGTCTGCGGTCGCTGCAGGTATGGCAATGGGCGGAACTGGAACTGATACAGGTGGTTCAATTCGTTTCCCATGCTCTATTACTGGATTGGTGGGGATGAAACCAACATATGGTTTATGTTCACGTTGGGGATGTGTTGCATTTGCTTCCAGTTTAGATACTCCTGGTCCAATCGCACGTACCGTTGAAGATACCGCTTTGTTGCTGTCTGTTATGGCGGGTCATGATGACAAAGATTCCACCAGCAGCCCAAATGCGAAATTTGAATTTGACGGCGAATTAAAACCGATTTTGGGTGACGGTAAAAAATTGCGCGTCGGTGTTATCAAAGAATTTAATTCTGTTCAAATATCTGAAGATATGAAAAAACTGTTTGAACAACGTGTTGCAGATTTGAAATCTATGGGCGCCGAAATTGTCGAAGTTTCAATTCCAAATATTTTGGACGCATTGGCGGCATATTATGTTATCGCACCAGCAGAAGCTTCCTCTAATCTGGCACGTTATGACGGGGTCAGATATGGTCTGCGTGTAGAAGGCAGTGATATCTATGATACATACAAAAAAACACGCGCAGCGGGATTTGGTGAAGAAGTGCAACGCCGTATGTTGATTGGTACCGCGGTATTATCATCTGAATCTTACGAAGTATATTTCATGCAGGCCGCACGTGTTCGCCGTATGATTTCAGACAGTTTCAAAACTGCATTTACACAATGTGATTTAATTGTTTGCCCATCTGGGGCGAATACTGCCCTGCCTTTAAATTCTGATTTGACACCTCTTGAATATTACGCATTGGATTTGTTCACAGTGGCTATGAATTTGGCTGGAATACCTGCGGTATCTGTTCCATGTGGATTGGCACAAAACGGATTGCCATTGGGTATGCAGGTTGTTGGTCCGCGTTTCAGTGATATGTCTGTATTGCAATTGGCAAAGCATATTGAAACCGCATCTGCATTCGATAACCGTCCAACAAAGATTATGGGTGAATAAATTATGATGGCTGAAAAAGATAGCAATAAAAAAATGGTGGCCAGAAGTGGAATCGAACCACTGACACAGGGATTTTCAGTCCCTTGCTCTACCAACTGAGCTATCTGGCCATCCGTGAGATATATAATAAAGTACTAAAATTAAAAAAGCAAGGAAAAATACAAAATGTTTACGATTAAAGGAAAAACAACAGATTGGGAAGTAGTCATAGGACTGGAAACCCACATAGAAGTTTTATCAAACAGCAAGATTTTCAGCGGTGCTTCTGCTGATTATAATCCAACTGTTGCACCGAATACCCAGGCATGTATGGTCGATGTTGCTATGCCAGGTATGTTGCCTGTGTTAAATAAACACTGTGTGGAACAGGCAATCAAATTTGGTTTGGGCATAAATGCAAAAATTTCCAATCATTCTAAATTTGCCCGTAAACAGTATTTTTACCCTGACCTGCCCCAAGGTTATCAAATTTCTCAACCCGCAGAAGACCCCCCTGTGGTTGGTCGTGGTTGGATTGAAATTATGGGTGATGACGGCAATCCAAAGAAAATATTTATTGAACGCGCACACATGGAACAAGATGCCGCAAAAAACAAACACGATATGCATCCATCAAAATCTTTCGTAGATTTTAACCGTACAGGCGTTATGTTGTTGGAAATCGTAACATTTTTGGATATTAAAAATCCTGAAAATAATTCATATATAACATCCCCTGATGAAGCAGAAAGATATCTGCGTGAAATTCGTGAAATCGCAAGAGCGCTCGGTGTATCCAAAGCAAACATGGAAGAAGGTTCAATGCGTGCAGACGTTAACGTTTCTGTTCGCCCTGTGGGTTCAAAGGAATTTAGAACACGTACAGAAACAAAAAATATGGTTTCATTCAAATTTATAAAAACAGCCATAGAATACGAAGCTCGTCGCCAAGTTGAAATCTATGAAAACGGTGGCACTGTATCCCAAGATACTATGCGCTATAACCAGGGTGATGGCACAACATCTGTACAACGTAGCAAAGAAAACGCATTGGATTATCGCTATTTCCCAGATCCTGATTTATTGGAATTGGAAATAAGTGACGAAGAAATTGAACGTATACGCAAAACAATGCCTGAATTACCTGCTGCCACACGTGCACGTTATATAAATGAATTTGGTTTAACCGAATATGACGCTGCCCGTTTAACCGAAACAACAGATATATCAAAATGGTTTGACACTGCTGTGGGCGGTAAAAAAGAACGTGCCAAAGCGGTTGCAAACTGGTTGATTTCAGAATTATTTGCGCATCCTGAAAATATGGATATTACAAATAAAATAACTGAAAATGCAGATCCAGATGCACCACGTATTATTACACCTGCAAATCTGGCTGAATTGGTTGATATGATTGCAGGAAACGAAATCAACGGTAAACAGGCCAAAGAAATATTCATCAAAATATTGGATGGCGAACGTGGCACAATTCATGAAATCGCGGATAAATATGGCATGAAACAAATTACTGATACCGGTGCGATTGAATCCGCTGTGGATGAAGTAATTGCGAATAATCCGGCCCAGGTTGAACAATATAAATCTGGCAAAGTTGGCTTACTTGGCTTCTTTGTTGGTAATGTAATGAAAGCGACTGGTGGCAAAGCAAACCCATCAGTTGTAAACGAAATAATTAGAAAAAAATTAGCATAAAGGATAACAAATGAAACACACAACTATTGAATACGATCCAGTATTTGGTGCAAAAACAGTAACAGTAGACGTTCCAGAAACATCGCTTTCACTCAAACAAGAACAAGCATTAAAATCAGCGATTCAAACCCGTGAAGCCATTGCCAAGAAACAACGTGCGAACAATGGACATCACAAATAAAATATGTCTAAAAAAATAATTGTTATTATTGGCAATATAGGTCCAGATGAACACTTGCGTGTAATGCTAAAAACATTGCACGCTTTTGGT
>JAKSTB010000029.1 GCA_024402815.1 Alphaproteobacteria bacterium
GCTCATAGATAATGTACCTGAAAATGATTGGTCGCGTTCGGTTGTTTCTATGGCTACATTGAATAAGGTTAGTGCGATAGTTGTTTTTGCACGTGAAACAGATGCAACAATTCAAATATCTTGTCGCAGACCTGATATCCCAATTATCGCGGTGTGCTGTGATAATGTGATTGCAAATCAATTATGTTTATCGCGTGGTGTATTCCCAATATGTGATGGATATTTATTTGGAC
Source organism: Alphaproteobacteria bacterium (assembly GCA_024402815.1). GTDB lineage: Bacteria > Pseudomonadota > Alphaproteobacteria > Rs-D84 > Rs-D84 > Enterousia. Next base: position 234 of record JAKSTB010000029.1, read on the forward strand.
AACGTGATGCATTTGGTGCGGTGCGATTGTTTGGTATAGGTTCCGGCAAATTGGTAATAGTGGATGAAGAAAAAATCAGTTTAAGAACATTAGATTAAAAATAAAAAGGTCGGATTTGTATCCGACCTTTTTATTTTATTTTTGATTTTGATTATCTAACAAAACTTTTCTACGAATATCTTTTATTACATTACGGTGTAATCTTGTCGCTGATAACGCGGTAAGAATACTGGCCAATAAATCTGGGAAATTAGGTTCTTTTATTATATTGCCAATAAAAATACCTGTCGCAAAACAGCATCCTGCATATGTTATTAAATCAAGAGTCAGGTTTTTATTATTTATTTTTCTGAATTCTTCTCTGGTCATTTTTCTACTTCTTTTTTGGGATGATAAGACAAGGAATAAAAAATGTCAAGCAACAAACCTGTTTTTCATATTGACCCGCAGTCAATATTTTTACTATGATTACTGATTATGAAGAGAGTTTTGTTTTTTTCTTTGTTTTGTATGTCTATTTTTCAGCCGGTAATTGCCGCAGAATACAGGGCTGCGTTGGTCGCAGATATTGATTCAGGCCATGTTTTATACCAAGAAAATGCCAACCAATTAAATTATCCTGCATCTTTAACCAAGATTATGACCCTATATTTGACATTTGATGCGTTGGAACATAAACGTCTTCATCTGGACGATTATTTGATTGTTTCGCAATATGCGGCGGATGCACAACCTGTTAAATTGGGTTTAACCGCGGGCAGTAAAATCCGTGTTGAAGATGCAATCAAGGCCGTTGCTGTTCATTCTGCAAATGATGTGGCGCGTGTGTTGGCTGAAAACCTGAAGGGTGGCAAAGAGGGCAATTTTGCAGACCTGATGACACGTGTTGCAAATGAAATTGGTTTGCAAAATACAAATTTTGAAAATTCTTCGGGATTGCCAAATGATGATCATATGTCCACCGCGCGTGATATCGCTTTGTTATCTATGGCGGTTTATAAACATTTCCCACAATATTGGAAATATTTTGGCATTAAAACATGGTCTTATAATGGTAAAACCTATACAAACAGCAATCGTTTGTTGGGAACTTATCCAGGCTGTGATGGTATGAAAACGGGCTTTACAAACAAATCAAAATATTCTTTGGTTGCAACCGCCCAGCAAGATGGCCGTCATTTAATTGCTGTTGTGTTGGGTGCTGAAAACAAAGATGTTCGTGCCAGTGTTGCCAGAAAAATGTTGAATATTGGTTTTGGCAAAATGGACAAGGTAGCACCCGTTAAAAAAGAATCTTATTCAGAACCAACAAATAATAATCCTGTGATGAAATATGCACAAAAGCCCGTTCAAAAATCATACAGGGAACCTGCAAATGCATATGCACCGGGACATGTTGGTGTTCAATTTGGTGCTTTCTCTACACGGGAAGCAGCCGAATCCCAGGTAAAAAAGATTAAATCAATCTTGGGTATAACTACAACCATAGAAAGAAATGAAACAGGGCTGTATCGTGTTCGTATAAATAATATATCTGAAACCTATGCCCGTGAATTAAAATCACGTGCCAGTGAAAATGGTATAGATTCTTATGTGTTCCATTAAAGAATAAAAAATGAATGTTAAAATAGAAAAATTAATAAAACAATTTGCAAAATTACCACGTGTTGGAACACGTGCCGCCACGCGTATGGTGTTAAGTTTATTGCAGGATAAAACAGGCAAAGCGGAAAATTTGGCTGAATTATTATCTGATGCGGCGCAAACAATTCACCCATGTTCAATTTGTGGGGTGTTAACTGATAATGATGTTTGTGAATATTGTTCTGATGTATCCAGAAAAAACGGTCAATTATGTATTGTTCGTGACTTATCGGATGTTTTGGTTTTGGAAAAATCTGGTGTGTTTCATGGGCGCTATCATGTATTGGGGGGCAATTTGTCTGGGGTTGAGGGTGTTACACCAGATGATTTAAATATCGCAAATATACCAACACGTATTAAAAACGAAAATATAACAGAAATAATTTTTGCACTGCCCAACACAGTGGAGGGCAAAACAACCCAACAATATATAATCACAACGACACAAAATCAAAATGTTGTGTTTTCTGAATTGGCATCTGGTGTTCCATTGGGTGGCGATTTAGATTACATAGATGACGGAACATTAACTTTGGCTTTTGGTGGACGTAAAAAATTATGACGGATAAAATATCATCTTTGCCACCTGTATCAGAAATGATGCGTGATTGCGGGTTGGAACCCAAGAAACAATTTGGTCAAAATTTCTTATTTGATTTGAATTTAACCGGGAAAATCGCACGTGCGGTGCCCGACATAGAAAAAAATGTGGTGGTAGAGGTTGGACCAGGACCGGCCGGGTTAACACGCGCTTTGTTAATGGCGGGCGCAAAAAAAGTCGTTGCGATTGAAAAAGATAAAACAACCGAACCTATTTTATCAAAAATTGTTGAAGTATCGAACGGCAGGCTGGAAGTTATTTATGGCGATGCATTGAAAACAGATTTATCAAAATTGAATAAAACAGGTTTTTCAATTTGTTCAAATTTACCGTATAACGTTGGGACTGAATTATTGATAAATTGGTTGCATGAAATTGCAAATGGAATAAATATAAAATCTTTGACTTGTATGTTCCAAAAAGAAGTTGCACAGCGCATAGTTGCAGATGTCAAAGATGCCCAATACGGCAGATTATCTGTGATAGCGAATTTAATTGCCGATACAAAAATATTATTTGATGTCCCAAATACTGCATTTGTTCCGCGACCCAAGGTTCAATCTGCAGTGGTTCAAATTATTCCAAATAAAAATAAAATTGCAAAAATCAAAGATATTAAAAAATTGGAAAAATTAACCGCAAAATTATTTGGACAAAGACGTAAAATGATACGTGCAATTATAAAAACAGATTGGGAAAAATTCGGTTTATCAGGGACAGAACGCGCCGAAGAATTGACCCCCGATTTATTTTTAAAAATTGCATGTAATATAGATGCAAATTTGTTATAATATAAAAGAATATTAACGGGGGAGAGAAAATGTCAACAGCAACACTTGCGTTTTTTATGATCGCTTTTTTGGCAGTGTTTTGGATGCGTATGTGCAAAATGGGTACGCTGTTGGCGTTTTTGATAACCGGTTTATTGGCGGGTCAGCACGTTTTTGGTTTGTTTGAATTATCGGGTGCATGGAATTTTCTTGGTGATTTGGGAATCATGTTCTTGTGGTTCAGTATGGGTTTGCAAATCAATATGAAACGTTTATGGCAATTACGTAAAACTATTTTTGGTCTGGGGGCATCCCAGGTTTTAATGGTTGCGATAATGTTATTCCCATTCTTGGTTGGGGTTACAGATTGGACTTTGATTTCTACGGTTATGATTGCGTTGGTTTTAGCGATGTCCAGTACATCTGAAGATTTGCAAATTTTAATTGATAAAAACCAATTACAAACCAGCATGGGACATCAAACATTTTCTATTTTGTTATTCCAAGATTTATTGTCAATTCCGCTGCTGGCTATGTTGCCTGTGATGACCGGAAAATCTATCAATTTGGGTGCATCTGCCATAGATATTGCGGTTATGTCGTTGGGTTTAATATTGGGTGTTATAGTTGTATCTAAATTTATAATCAATCCGTTATTAAGAATGGTATCAAAACTGCAATCAAATGAGACCTTTGTTTTGGCCATTATGGTAAATATCGCGATTTGGGCTTTCGTGCTGAATTTGATGGGATTGCCACCTGCGTTGGGCGCGTTTTTGGCGGGTATGTTAATGTCAGAAACTGTTTACAGACACCAGGTCAGTGCATTGGTCGAACCATATGCCATGTTGTTTTTTTCCTTCTTTTTCATAGTGTTGGGAATGGGGTTAAATTTGCCTTTCTTGATTCAAAATTGGGCGATTGTTTTATTGGGTGTTGCAGGTTTGGTTCTTATAAAGTTTTTTGCATTATTCATTGTTGCGCGCGTAAGACATGTGTCGGGCAAAGATGCTACATTGATGTCGCTGATTTTGGCCCAGGGTGGTGAATTTGGTTTGTTGATATTGCAAACTATGAAGACAAATGACATAGAGGCGATTCCACCAGAACATCAAGAATTATTGATTGCGATAATCGTTGTTTCCATAATGGTAACGCCTATCGTGATAATGATTTACGATTGGCTGTTAAAGTCAGGCCACATATTCAGTGGTAAAAACAACAAGGGTATAACCGAAGTATTAAAACAAGATGTTCCAACTGTGGTTATTTGTGGGTTTGGTCGTATGGGACAAATTGTTGCGCAAATGTTAGAAACAGAAAACATCTCCTATGTTGCGATTGATTCAAATGTAGATAATGTTATCATGGCGCGCGAATTGGGATATAATGTTATTTTTGGGGATTCCAAGAAACAATCTATATTGTTGACGGCTGGATTGAAAGTGCGTAAAACCCGTGCGGTTGTAATTGCGTTAAATGACGAAGAAGTTGCGTGTGATATTTTGGAAACTCTGCATTCCATAGCCCCAAAAATGAAGGTATTTGCACGTGCACACAGTTTAAAAACATCACAAGATTTGATTGCGTTGGGCGCAAGATCTGCAACGCCTGAAATCATAGAATCTTCGTTTATTTTGGGTGAAAATTTAATGTCATCATTAGGATTGTCCAGAAATAAAATAAATGCGTTGACGGAATCTTTGCGTGAAAATAATTACGCGAATGTCAAAAAACCCATTGATTGAAATCAATAATTATATTGTGTTGATTTTGTATGTCTAAATTGCTATATTTCAATAAGCTAAGGTTTTACATATGAAGAAATATTTGAAATATATCGCGGTTATGATTGCTGTGTTTGTTTTAGATTTTGTTTCTAAAACTGCTTTATTGCATTTTTTGACTGCAAAATATGGTGCGATTATATATAACCCAAATGTTATCTGTGCAAAATGTCATATAGAGGGTGTATTTGTTTCATGGAAATATATTTTGGGTGGCGATTATGGATTGTCTAATTTATTTAACATCCAATTCGTATGGAATCGCGGTGTTTCATTTTCCGCTTTTAATCATATTATGCCCGCGATAATCAGTTGTATCACCGCGGTAGTAATTTGTTATCTGGTATATTATTCATTCAAAAAATCTGTCGTTTACGAACGTATGCCGATTGCGATGATTGTTGGTGGGGCGATTGGTAATTTGGCGGACAGGGTGCGTTTTGGTGCTGTGGCTGATTTTATTCAATGGCATATTGGTGGGTTATGGACATTCCCGGCTATATTTAACATAGGGGATGTTTTCATAACAATAGGTGTTGGTTTATATTTAATAAATTTATTTATAAACAGACACCGTTGTATTAAACATATTAAACATATTAAATCTACAAAGGAAAAATAAATGGTATCTTATCTTGATAATAATTCTGGCTTTAACAGTTGGAGTGCAATGCAACAACAAAAACAGCAGAAAAAATCATCATCTGGGTTTTTCAAATGGATGTTGATATTTTTATTAGCTTGGTGGGTGTTTGGTTCGTTTTTTGAATCTAAAAATGTTCCTGTTGAACCACAAAATACAGTTATTGTTGAAAATTCAACCGTTGAACCGGTCAAAATAGACGCTGACAAGATATCTTTTGATGTCCAGGGATTGCGCGTTGCGAATATCGCATTAAAGGAACATTTAAAAGATGTAAAATCTACTGAAAAAGTATCTTTGTTGGATGGTGAAAATAATTTCATAGAAATTGGATTTTTATCTGCTGATACCCAAACACCAAACATAAACACCAAATGGAAAATGAATAACAATAATATGGTGTGGGATAATAAAGATAAAATCAATTTCACACGTGATATTGTAATTGATGATTATGTTATAAAGATATCAGATACAATTAAAAACAATTCCAAGAAAGAAATAAGTTTGGCGCCGTATGCACGTGTTATTCGTGGAATGGGCGATGTTAAATCGGCTGTGGTTGAAACAGGTGGTGTTGTTTATGCTAATTCTGATTTAGATTATGCAAATTGGAATAAATTAAACAAGAAATCTTATGCTTATTCGACTGTTCGTGGTTCCTTTGGTTTTGCAGAACAATATTGGGAAACAGTTGTTTCCATGGATACCAACGATCAAACAATCAGTTTGAAGAAAAATGGCGAATTATATTTGGCTGACGGCAATGCAGCGCCTGTAAAAATTGCGGCGGGCAAAGATATTACCATTGATACATATTTGTTTGCTGGTCCACGCGACAGCAAAACATTGAACAAAGCATCTGAACATATACCTGGGTTATCTGAAACAATGGATTATGGGTGGTTCTGGTTCTTTGCACAACCAATGTTGTGGATGATAAATTGGCTGTTTGCGTTGGTTGGAAATTATGGTGTTGCGATTATTTTGATGACTTTGGTGTTAAGATTTTTGATGTGGCCATTAACACGTAAATCTTATACATCGACAATGGCTATGCAAAGAATGCAGCCAGAAATGCAACGCGTTCAAAAATTATACGCAAATGACAAAGCGCGCATGCAAATGGAAATGATGAAGATTTATCAAACACATAAAACATCACCTATGTCTGGATGTTTGCCTATGTTAATTCAAATCCCAATATTCTTTGCGTTGTATAAAGCATTGTTGATATCTGTTCCAATGCGGTCTGCGCATTTCTTGTGGATATCTGATTTGGCGGCTATGGATCCATATTTCATATTGCCAATTTTGATGGGTGTAACAATGTGGATACAACAGGCATTACAAACAGACAAAAGCAAATCAAACAACAATATGATGGCATCAACACAACGTGTTATGAAATGGATGCCTGTGGTGTTCACAGTAATGTTTGCATGGATGCCTGCGGGATTGGTGTTGTATTGGACTGTGTCTAATATATTTGGAATTGTCCAAATGCAAATTATCAAGAAAACTATTAAATAAAAACAAATACCCATTTGATTATGATATTAATCGTTTTCGGATGGGTATTTTTTATGTAAATAATTAAATAAAGAATCTGGAGTTTGAATAAAGATATTTTTTATACCACAGATTTTTTTAGTAAATTGAACACATGTAAAACCTTTGAATTGGGGCAGGGAAGGACAGGAAAAATTATATTTTATAAATACCCAACCATATTGTTTTAATATCTGTATATCGCGTTTTTTTATTGGAATTAAAACGACACGATTTAATTTTGTAAATTGATAAATAAAAGCTTTGTTTGTTGTAATTATAACGGGTGCACAATGACGAAAATGTTTGCACAATATATTAGCAGATATTTTATGAGATTTTGTTGAAAATCCAACGTATAGCATATTTTGTCCCTTTTATATTTTAATGCGTTTCTGACTTATCTCCCCGTCCATAAATCAGAAATAAATTATTATTCTTCAATCCAACCATTTTTGCGTGCGACATCGCCAATTATTTGCATAGCAGAATTCCATAATGCTGCGGCACGATTTTCAGAATAAATATATTGATGTGGTGCGCGTTTTTTATCGCCAAATTTTTTCATAACTAATAATTGTTCTTCGGTTAATTTACCAGATAGAAACAATTTAGTTATCAAAGTTTCTACATCCAATATTTCGCAAGGTCTGTGAACACAAGATTGTTTTCTGAATCCATTTTGAATTGATTTAGAATACAAAAACCAAAACCACATTTGTTCTGCATTTTGAAATTTTTGTGTTAAATCAACATTTGTATTTTTTAATGTATTTTCCATTTTTTTCTCCTTTGTATATTTTGTTAGCGCACCAGATATTTATTCTTGATGCAATGAAAGTTAAAATAAAAATTGAAAAGTGTAAAACATTACAACCAATAATAGAAACACGAATCGAATTTTCGATTCGAAACGGCTTTTTTAATATTTGGGTTCGAATCGATTTTTTACCGATAAAATAAAAAATCTGCATTACGCAGATTTTGTTTTATTCATGATTTATTCTTATTCCATTTCGACAGTCAATGGTGGGAAACAATCGCCACCAGAATCAGGACAACAATTCCATCCATCTTCACCCATATCTGTGAATGTTTCACCAGTGCAACAACCATCTGCATCAGGGGCTATACCATCTTCACATGTTAATCCTTCTTCTTCTGGGATAATCTCTTTAGCTGGTTTTGCCCATGGGTTGATAATATCACCATCATCATTATAGGACAGTCCCAAGATGTCTTCGTTATATGCCTTTAATTGATCGCCTTCTCTGTCTGCGCCACCATATTTTTCAGCAAATTTCTCTTGTGTCTGGTCAGAATAAACCTTGTTTTTGGCCATATTTATTGATTCATAATTCAATGATTCACAATACATATAAACTGTTCTGTAATCATAGCCAGATTTAGCCCAGTTATCCCCGATGGTCTTTCTGCCATTCTTTACATCGCAATATTCATCACCCAGATTGAAACTTCTGGCTTGACCAACCCACGAAGGATCCGAAGATTCCCTTGAGACATTCTTTAATTCACTCCAAGGTCTACGAGCTTTATTATCTTGTGCAATCATGGAACATTTCTTTCCTGGGGTATCTGCGCAAGATACAATTAAATCAACTGGTGAGAATACATTGATACGTGTGCCCGCGGCAATTGAAAATGGTGGTGTGGTATTTGACATAACATCAACCAATAATTTTTGTGCAACTTTGTTCCATGTATCTATTATGGTTTGTTTTGCCATTTCAGATGAACGCATAGTGCCCGATTGAACAATGGTGTTGCTGTCCAAATTAATTTGATTTACAACTGTGTCCGCAATTGGTGCAATCATATTAACCGCGGCGGGAACCAAAGATGTCAAAATTGGCATAACCATTTGTTCCATATAATCGGTACTGCCATGGCCCGGAACACCAACACGTCCCTGGGCATCACCTGAGTATGGATCTTGCTCTCCGCTTCTGAAATTAAATTCAACACCATTTGGTAATATGAATTGATACCATTTAATATTCATACGACCGACCGCTTGATATGGCCCCGGTAAATCACCTTCCAGATATCCCATCAGTAAAGTCCCAGTTGGAATTATAATGGTGCGTCCATCATCAGAATATACATTACGATCAACAGTTGCACGAACAGGTATGCTGTGATTTTTATCTGGGTCGCATTTCCCTGAGATTGTTGTGCTGCATCCATATACACTTGGGTCGGCACGTACTTCTGATACAATTGTTGCAGGAATTGGCTTAAATTGACGCAATATAAATGTTCTGTCATATGCCATTGATGACGTAACTGCTTCAGGACCTGCAGACCCCATGTATTTTGCATCATCTCCGTCTTTTGACCAGCTTTCATCGTCGCTTGCAAATTCCATTGTTCCGCCGGACCAATCCCATCCTGCATCATCACTGAATACGCCATCACTTGGCAAAGACATAGTTTCAGGTGATGATAATTGTGGAATGGACAGGTTTCTGGCCCTTACATTTCTGTATCCTATGTGATCCGCATCTGTACCCATTCTGGAACCATCTTCCAATGATGTGATAACACCAGTTTTGAAATCATATTTACCAGTTGGATTTGAACAATCTTTGTCAGAAAATGGATGAAAATAATTCGCACCAGCCTCTGGTTTTATCCAACCAATTTGAGTACCAGATTTATCATATCCCGGAATCGCAAAATCAGAACATTTTTCCGGTGGTAATTGGAATTCAGGTTCTGGATTTGGTTCTTTAAAAACCTTTTTAGGTGCAATAACATCAATTTCTTTTTTGATTTGTTCTTTGACCGGTTCTGCAACTGGTTCTTCGTCTTCATATTCTTCGCCAGTTTCATCTTCCTCTTCGTCCGCTACTTCATCTTCATCATCTTCTTCTGTGACGATTGGTTCTGGCTTTTTCTCTTCTTTCACTTCAGGTTTCTTTTCCGCTTTAACCTCTGGCTTTTTTTCTTCCTTTACCTCTGGTTCATCCATAAACGGATCAGAATCTTCAATCGCACCATAAACCACAGTCACAGTTTGATTGTTGATAATATCTTTCTGAGATGAAACATACCAAGTTATATCTAATTTGGTTTCTTTCTTATCTTGGGGCTTTGTTGGTTTATATATAACATTTATCAAACAAGTATCTGTTAAATCATCACAGTTATTTGTTGTTGTGATTTCAGAAACCCCAGATTTAATCTTGTCAATAACCACAGGCATATTAACAGTGACTGTTAAATTTTGATTTTTTGTTTCGCCTGCAACAACGCCAGATAAATCTATTTTTTCAGGTGTAACAGAAAAAGATGCCTGTTTATCTGATTCAGGAATTTCTGTCTTTTTTGTGCTTTTGCCACCTATAATCAAAACCAATAATATAATAACAACAACAAAAGCAGCACCCAACAACAACCATTGTACGTGTTTTGGTGTCGAAGAACGAAATTCTTTAAATTGTTGTTTTATACTTTTCATTTTCTATTGTATTCTGACAACGTGACAACTGGTTCCACTGAATTTCAATAATTGATCGCATAATTTTTGTGCCGTATCAATATCAGACAAAGGCCCAATACGCAAACGATACAAACGTGCGGTTACAGATTCAGAACCTAAATCACCAACACCTTGTTCGTCAACCGCGAAAAATACACTGTTTTTGTATGGTGTTAAAACGCCAACACCATCATCACCACTGAATTTAGCCAACAAATCAGTCCAATAATCATTTAATGCCTTGACTGAAGTGTCAGATTTCAATTCAATCGCAACACCCATTTGATTGCTGGAAACCAATGGAATATTTGTTTGTGGTAAATAAGAACCCGCAGTCACCCGTTCAGTTGGTATCATCGCAACACCACCATTTGAACCATAATTCGCAGTTTGTGTACCGTACATCATTGGTTGATTGTAAACCATTGTTGGTGTTGTGGTGTAATCATTATAATTTGCATTTATCGCATATTGTTCATTTGCATATGCAACATTATTCAAAGATTGATTTGCCATCATAGATTGTGCAACATTTGCCTCTGCCAATGCCATGACGGATGCGGTATCAGCAATCAAGAATGGTTTTTCACGTTTTTTGATACATACAATTCTTTGGCCACTGCGTAATACCATGTCGCCGACCGCTTCCACAATCAATAAACGACCATCTTCGCCGTCTGTACGGAAACTGACAGGGCTTTCGCCACCTTCGACCAATAATGAAACCACAGGACGTTGTGTCATGGATATAACTTTGTCCCCGAAATCAATATATGTAAAGATTCTGTCGCGCCATACGCGTTCAGGTGCAATTACATAATCATCAGGATTTGGAACAAATATATCTAAATCGAATCTGAATTCTGATGGGTCTATTTTCATAGATTTTATCAATTTCTTCAAATATCTTATTTACTCTTTGACCTGTCTTTGCAGATATGAACATCTTTGAAGCATAATCCATATACTTAAATTCTTCATTCATATCATCTTCAAATTTTTTCATTGTCTTATTATCTTTTTCAATAAGATCCCATTTATTCATAGCAAGGATTGCACCCTTACCTTTTTCGTGAAGCATACCAGCAATCTTTGTATCTTGAGCTGTTACACCTTCTTCAGCGTCCATAAGAATTATTCCAACATCACATTTTTCAATGGAATTAAGAGTTCTAATTAATCTATATTTTTCAATCCCTTGTTCAATCTTTCCTCTTTTTCTTATTCCTGCTGTA
>JAKSTB010000003.1 GCA_024402815.1 Alphaproteobacteria bacterium
TTGCTTTGCCACTGATTGTGTTATTGCCATTTTCACCAAATACCTGGCTGTAACATACAGAACCCAATCCGCCACCACAATTACGCATAGCACATGTTTTAATCGTTTCCACGCATTTGTTTTTAGCTTTGGCATCAAATTTGTTCACCAAGTCTTGAACTTTTTGACGCATTGCATTGTTCATACGTGCTGCATATGCTTCATCAAAGATTTCTTCACGGTTATCTTCGTCACGCAATTGTGCATTTGTTGGCATTTGACCATTACCAATAAATGTAGCATAGCAATATTTATTTCCACCGATTGTTTCCAAACATGCATTTTTCAAATATCCAGAAACATCTTTGGTTGTCAATGTTGATGCAACCGATGCCAATTTTTCATTTGCAACCAAATTACCTGTGCTGATAGCTTCTGCAATTTCAGCCAACACGCCGTTTGCATCTACGACACATTTGTTTGGATTTGAACCACACGCATTCAAAATACATTGATCTGCAATTTTATAGCAAGTAGAAACCGCGTTCACTGCCGCCAACGCAGCACCTTCGCTGATTGCGACACCAACACGTGATGTTGCAGCAGGGGCAACACTGGTATTTGTAGAACCAAACAATTCTGTGATTCCATCACCCTGGCAACGAGCCAATGTTGATGCACAGTTTATAGATTGTTTTTTGAATTCGTTATTTGTTGTACATAATTCGAAATCACTGCCACAAACACTTTCTTTCTGCAAACATTTCATATATTTTTTAACACATTGGTCAGATGTCAACATATTTGACAATTTTGCACCTGTAACCATTTGACCCAACACAGAGCCATCTGTTGGGTATCTGTATTTGGAGACTTCGCCATAACTGTTTGTAGATTCAACTTCGGCCAAGGCAGTAACACTGCTGGTTCCGAACAAATCGTTAACACCGGATGGGGAACATTGGCCCAAAATGCTTAAGCAATTTGGCATTTTTGCGTGCAACAACACATTTGTCGTACATTCTTCCAAACCTGGACCGCAGACATCTGTACCCTTCAAGCATCCCGAATATGTTTCGATACATTCGCTGTTAGATAACAACGAAGCTGTCGATGATGATGACGAACTGGTAGTAGCCGTTCCAGTAACAATGTAACCCGCAATTGACGGCAACCGTGCAGAAGCCGATCCGGTCTTAATAGCACCCATTACGCTGACACGCGGACTGGCCGCATTTGCCCCGGAAAATGTAGCAATTATTGCAAAAAATCCAAGTGTTTTTACGATATTTTTCATCCCCTTTCTCCATTTACTATGTCTTGATTTTATCATAGTTGCGAAAATAAAGCAAAGGGAAAAATGAATATTTTGACCAATAATTTTTATTCGTTATCCAGAATTTCTTTCAATTCCAACATATCATCTGGTAAACGTGTCTTGAAATGCATTTTTTCACCGGTTACAGGATGAACGAATTCCAACAATTCCGCGTGTAACATCTGGCCTGAATGAGTTTTCAAAAATTCCAACAACATTGGATCTTTGACACCACCAATATGAGATTTTTCTTTGCCATACAAAGAATCACAAACCACAGGAAAACCATGGGCAGATAAATGAACCCTGATTTGATGTGTTCGCCCCGTCATCAGTGTGCAACGGAACAAAGAAATTCCAGACCGTGTCCAAACATCCGCAACATTCACAATTGTGTGCGCAGGTTTACCCCCAGTTTTCACCATGGACATTTTTTGACGATTACGGCTGGAACGTGCAATATTACCAGTTATATCCGCCCCACCCCACGTTGGAATGCCCCAAACAAAAGCGACATATTTACGGGTCAAATCATGTTCTGAAAATATTTTCACCAAACCACGATATGCAGCATCACTTTTTGCAAAAACCATTACCCCACTGGTATCTTTGTCCAAACGATGAACAACGCCAGGGCGTGTTAATCCGCCAAGCGTCGACAAATGTGTGTATGCCAATAAGTTTTGAACCAAAGTTCCTGTTTTATTCCCCGCAGATGGATACATAACAACACCACGCGGTTTATTGATTACGATAACATCATCGTCTTCGTATAAAATATCTAAATCAAAATCATTTGAAACATTGTCATACGCAACATCAGAAGTTTTTTCAGATATAGTCACAATAAATTCATCGCCCAATTTGGTTTTATCAGATAATTTTGTTATCTCAGCATTATTGCGTTTAATATCAAATTTTTGAATCTCACTGCGTGAAAATTCAGGCATCTGGCCAGCCAAAAATTTATCTATTCGAATACCAACATTTGAATCATCAACTAAAAATTTGCGAACATCTGCCATTATTTATCTTTCCACTTTTTACCTTGTTCGCATTTCGAAATATCAATTGTGAAGTCGCGTTTTTTACCTTCGATTTTACAATTCAAAATTCCTTCGGTTACGGCATCAGATGCATCTTTGTCTGCATTACGCCAGGCGAAAGAAATTTTTTCGGGTTTTTGTATACAGACCAGTCTTAATTTCCCATCCATTTTTCCATTTGGTGACAACCAAACACGAACACCGTCCGCTTCGCCATAGCAAGGAAAAGCATCCAAATAATACAAAATTAAACCCTGTTTAACGAATTGTTTGTCTGTCCCTGTAATTGTGCCGGTATATTGGCGCAATCTTAAACCGGTAACACCTTCCCAATCAACAGTTGTTGAAAACACACTGACACATGAGTTTGGCATAGGCACTGGCGTTGGTGGTATTGGTGAATCTGTGGCCAATGCAGAACAACATACAAAAGCCATCATAACAAACAATAATTTTTTCATGTTTAATCCTTTAATTCTATGGCAACGCGTTTAATATCAACTGGATTCACAGACAAAGTATAACTAAATGCGACCGTTGTTTTAGGTTCAACAAATGTTGCGGGTGGCAAAAATGATTGGTTTGATAAAACATTGTTAGCCGCATCATATGAAATAATTACCACATTGGGCAATCCTTGCAAATCTTCCGACATGTTCACGATATACCCAGAAACAGAAACTTGGTTATTTTGAACAATACTTTGAATACTGGTCTGGTCCACATATACAGTTTTTTTATCGGCCTTGTTTTCTTTGTATGTTATCATAACAGCAAAAGCAAACACACATGCCGCAATCAAAGCACAAAAAGATGCAATAAATTTCAACAATGTATTTTGCCAAACAGGTTTGTGTGGCAACCAAGTATTTCCACACACAGCACATTTAACCATCCCTTTTGGGAATTTTTTTAATTCATATTCTGTTTTACAAAAATCACATTCTATCTTCATTTTTACTACTGCCCTTTTGGATACATTGTATTGTACATCTCTGTAACACTGTTACCAACCGCATTTAATAACTCAAAACAAGTCCCAACTGTAACATCTTTACCTGTATTCACTTTATCACAAAACATTTGTGCCGTTTTAGATTTGCTGTTGTAATAATTTGGATCTTTACAAAACTTTTGTATCAAACCTTTCAAATCTGTTAGCACAACATCGTTCAATTTTCCAGTATTTTTTGTTAAATCCCATTCAAACCCTGGTTTTATACCCGATGAAATTTTGGTATTTACCCTTAAATTCGTGGTCACAGTCCCCACAGGACTTTTATTTGCCGGCACATCACCTACAAGTGTCCCTTTGATAAAGATTTCATTTGCATCGACACTATCCACAACTGTTGTCCCGCCAATTCTTTTTATTTCGGTATCTTTTGAAATTTTTAATCCATTCAATTTCAAATCTTTGTTCACGATTAATTCGTTTGTTTCTATGATTCCAAAAGTCCCTGTTTTAATAATGTCAAAATTTCCGTTTGTTACAAACACAGTATGTTTAGAATCACCTGAAATATTACCACCGTTTATCAATTTCAATTCATTGGTATCATAAGAAACATCTTTCAACAAAGCTGTATTTTTAAATTCCAGTGTTGATAACTCTTCTATTTGTCCGACATTTAAAGTGTTAAAAAATGCAAAACTGCCACTGACGTTTAATGTACCAATATTAACCACGTTTTGACCATTCAAATTTAAATTTGAACGCATAGTTGAATCCTCAGGATTATCCGTAGGAACACGCCACAAATACATTGAATTACCACTGGTCGCAGTAGTTTCGGTTGTTCCAACAATACCTGTGGTTATATCATCTTCCAATCCCAAACTGGCGGTACTGGTTTGAAACACATTAAAACCACCATAAACCTCTCTACCATCTACAAAACCATATTTTCCATTTCCCAGATTTGCGATTTCACGTGTTCGAAAAGAAGAAATATCTTTGTTATTTAAAACAACCACACCCTGTAAAACACCATTCACACCAGAACCAGATTTTAATACGCTTAATTGATAATCTTGGCCGTAATCATCTACAATATGTTCTGGCAATCCATAATCTTCCAATTCAGATATTTTTACCGAAAAATTATGATTTCCAACATGTTGTAAAAATATCGATTTTCTATCATTAATGTATCTTTCCAAAGCGTTTTGAACTATTTCTATTTGTTTCGCAACTGCTATATTTTTTGCCCTGGATATCGCATTTTGTTGATATCTGACAATAAAAGGCAAAATTATTGCGGCAATCGTTATTGACAACATCAATTCAACCAGCATCCCGCCACGTTGTGCTTTTAAAAAAGATTTTTTTGCAATATGTTTCATCGTTTTATTTCAGCAACTCCGGATTTATATCTATTATCACAGGTAATGTTTTTGAACCTACAGATAAATCATTAAATGGCATTATTTTACCATCTGCTGATATATTCCAAAACCCCCTTTTGTCTGGCCCTCTATCTCTGTCCCCCAATGTTAATCCTTTCACACTGCCAGCAACAGAAAAAGGCCAAAGATCTGCAGCAACCGTTATACCAAAACTTGATTTCTTTTCATCACCATTTTTGTCAGCATAAAAATTTAAATTTTTTGCTTTCATAACCCCTGTAGATAAACTGTCAGTCTCCATAGATGTTATATCTATGACATCGGTCTCAGAAACATCTGGTATATAGCTTAAATAAACATCATTTCCCACTTTCAACTCTGCATTTACAGTAACACTATTCCCCATAATTAAAGGAGTTACGTTTTTAGTTTTATTAACTGTATTCGCTTCGATATTAAAACCATATAATGTATTCACAGAAGATATAAAATCTGCATGTATTTCTGAATCTTGAAAATTAAGTCCTGATAAAAATCTACCATTATCCGCTTGTACATCCGCTGCATTTAAATATCTTACTTTGGCTACAATTGAACTATACATATCAAGATAGTCTCCTTTCATCTCACCAACATTATACATGTAATTATTATTCATCGCCAAATCTGTTAACATCGTGGTTAAAGTGCCATCAACGCCCGCTTCGCGATGTAAATAATTTGTTTTATTTTCCAATGCATAATCACGACTGACCTTAAAAATTAAATCTCCTTCTTCAAAATTTTTTTCATCTTGAACCGCCCAATTTTGAGCATATGCAATTCCACCTGTTTGAACAACTGCTGCATCATGTCCAATATATTTTGCAACTTTGGCGGTTCTGATGCTTGTTTCTCGTTTTGGAAAAACCAGATAAACATCTATGATACCCGTTTTATCGCTTTGATTATCTATGACCATATTCTTTGCCCCAGGTGCAATTTCTTGCAATTCTTCTATGTTAATTTCTGGGGTTACACCTGTTTTTTCCCAATCTGATTCATTTACACGAACAAAAGTAATAATATTATTACGCATCCCCACTATTTTTTTTGCATAATGAATATCTTGAACCATATCTGTCATATCAGAAATTTGAGTGTATAAAAACGGTGTAACAGCTAACACCAAAGCAATCGCCAAAATGACTTCCATCATTGACGATCCAAATTGCCAATATTCTTTTACAAAATATTTTTTGTTTAATGCCATGTGTTGTTCTTTATTCTTAATCTGTATTCTAAAGTATACCAGTATATATATTGGCATATTATGTGTTGTGCCAAAGAATGTCTTTCAAAAGAAACTCCTCCTTTTTCTGAAAAGGCTTCTAAACAATTTACCAATTCCGCTTTCGTGCCAGTTGGATTTTTGATGAAATACATTTTATCATTAGCCATTTGTTTACCGTCTATATTTTCAGCATAAATATCTTGGAACACAGATACCCCGGCCGGAGAAATTTGTATTTTTATATCGTTCTGTACCCCTTCTTTTAATTGGTTAACAGTTGATTGCCCCACAACTATGTTTTCAGCAACCAATTCATCCACCTCTATGATACCATTTTCGTTCAATCTTCCACTTGAAGCTTTTATAACAACAATATCAGAATTTATTTTCAATTCACCTTCTGTATCACTTGGTTTGATACGCAATGTATAATCTGGTGCAAAAAAATTATGTTCAATTTGTGTCCAAGTTGTCGGTGCCGTAAAATCAATACTGTTTCCAATCATCATAAATTCATTTGCCTCTAAACTCTCTGCAACATGTAACGAAGGTAAAAATTTATCACTTGTGTATGCACGAGAACTGCCAGCAGACACATAAGTCACAGTCATATTTGTTCCAATTGACATATCAGATCCTGTGATATCTAAAAAACCATACACATCGGTCGAACCATTTACATTAAATGTTTTAAAATTATTGCTACTTTGTGCATCACCAAACAATGTTATTTTTTTGAATCTTCCGCCATTAAATTCCCCGTAATTTGCGCCATTTGTTCCATTGCCCATACCATCATTTGTAAATTCACCGCCCAATCCGCCCAATCCATATATGTTATAACCTTGCATATTTAATTCAGACAAAAATATTCCATCTTCTGGTTCTTCTTTCAAAACAATATCAGTGTAAGAAGTAACTGAAGAATCAACAGGCACAAACACAGATATATTGCCACTACCTTCGTCCCTGGCAAATAAATCCAATCTGCGAATTAATTCTGCGGTTTGGATATCCGACAATTTTCCACCATGAATCCTTATTTCCGCGCCAATATAATCTTCATTTTTGTTAATAACCAAAGACATTGTTTGGCCGAATATCGTTTCATTTCTGAATCCCAGTGGCAAACCATAATGTTGCAACACATTAACCAAGACATCATCGGCATATTCTGTTTTGCCATAATTCAAATCATTTTTATTTTCGCGCAGATAATTTGTCACCGCATTATAAACATATTCGACCTGTTGAGTAACAGAATGCATTTTCGCACTCATATCACGAACGGCCAATTTGCTTGCAAAAAAGGGCATGAAAACAAACGCCAAAGTCAGGGCCAGCAATGCCTGTAACAGAAAATTTCCACGCTGATTTTGCAAAACATCCCTCCTACGAATAAAAGTTTAGCAATAAAAAAATTTTATTGCAATCGCTTTTAAGATGTTTTAACATTTAGTCGTGTTAAATGGATATGGCAATGTATTTTGCCGATGAAGGTATCCCCTTAAAAAAAGAAAGAACATGCAAAATAAAAAAAATCAAACATCTGTGGGCCAGATGATTCAACGCTGTCATAAATGGCGCCAAAAAAGAAAACAATATATCGATTTAGCTCGTCAAACTGACGATGAAATCGAACGCGAACGTCTGTTGCAGACGGCGGAACATTATGGCCGTATTGTTAATGAAGAACAGGTAAAAATTGATTCTCAACGCGATCCCAAGGATAAAACCCCGGTTGAAGAAATCACAGAATCTGGCGAAACAACCGAAAATGCTGATTCTGGGGACAGCGAAGAAGAAATTGGATTTCCTGATTTCATTACAAATTTAAAATAATTTCACTTTGTTTTTTATTGAAATTAGGTATTTATTTGCTATGCTTTAACCCAAAGGAAGCATTATGGAAAATAATTACACTGTCTTAGCACGCAAATACCGCAGTCAAGATTTTGAATCCCTGATTGGTCAGGATGTATTGGTAAAGACATTAACGACCGCTATTAACACAGGTCGTATTGCACATGCATATATTTTTACAGGAATTCGTGGAACTGGGAAAACCAGTACTGCACGTATCTTGGCCAAAGCGTTAAATTGTTTATCATCTGATCACGCAACATCTAAACCATGTGGCAAATGCGAAAATTGTTTGGCGATTGCTGCGGGGCAACATATTGATGTTATGGAAATCGATGCTGCATCTCATACAGGTGTGGATAATATGCGTGAAATTTTGGATGCTGCTTTATACCGTCCAACCAACGCACGTTACAAGGTTTATATTATCGACGAAGTTCACATGTTATCAACCAGTGCTTTTAATGCATTGTTGAAAACATTGGAAGAACCACCTGCACATGTTATTTTCATACTTGCCACCACAGAAATTAGAAAGGTTCCTGTTACAATTTTATCACGTTGCCAACGTTTCGATTTGGCACGTGTGCCGGTTGAAACTTTGAAAAAACATTTTGCGTGGATTGCAGAACAAGAAAAAATCGAATTAAGCGACGGCGCAAATGAATTATTGGCGCGCGCTGCGGATGGTTCTGTGCGTGATGGATTGTCTTTGTTGGATCAAGCTATCGCCCAAACAGGTGGACATGTTGATGAAGCATCTGTATTGGATATGTTAAAAAGAACAGATTGCGGAACAGTTGTTAATTTTATGCAAACTGTTTTGTCTGGGGATGTAAATGCTGCATTAAATAAATTGGATGAAATTTATAATAACGGCGCAGATTTAACAATGTTGTTAAATGATATGATGGAATGGACCCATTGGGCAACACGTATGTATCCATCATTAAGATTACAGGATGCAACATCATCACCATATACAGCTGACCAACGCGAAACAATCAAAAAGATAAATGAAAAAATTTCTTTGAATACCCTGTCCCGTATATGGCAGGTTATGATTGCATCTGTCCCTGAATTACAGGCATCCGGCAATCAAAAACAATGCTTTGATATGTTAATAGTTCGCTTGATGCATATTGCAGATATGCCGTCAATTCCTGAATTATTAAAACAGCAAGATAAAGAAGTTGTTCAACAAAAACCTGCAGAACAACCTAAACCAGTGGTGGAAGAAAAAAAATTCATCGAAATAAAAACATCTGCTGATTTGGCAAACGCACTGCAACAGGCACGCGAATTATTGTTGTATTCCTATTACAGTTCTAATCTGGAAATAGCTGAATTTACAGATGGTCATATAAAATATTTTGACAGAAAAGACGATAAAGAATTTTCGAAAAAATTGGCAATTTGGTTAAAGGAAAAAACCGGCAAATTGTGGAATTTGGAAAAATTGGAACAATCTACAAACCAAGAAACAATTTCAGAACATGCGAAATCAGAAATTACATCTGACCCCATGGTGGCAAGTGCCATGGATTTATTCAAAGATGCTGAAATTGTAAACATATCTAAATAAAAAACATATAAAACCGAGGGGGCAAACATGAATCAACAATCAGGACGTTCTTTGATAGAAATACTTGGCGTATTAACAATTGGCGCTGTGATGATTGCGGCCGCGGTCAGTTTATATACATCAACAAATCAACGTCAACAACGCGTAATCGCTATGGAAAAAATCAAAGAAGTTGTAAAAAACACAAAAACTTTGATGGCCTATTCGGGCAATTATTCGGGATTATCTGTTGGTTATTTGGTAAATGCTGGCGCATTGTCCAGCGATAAACCACCTATTGGAACAGCGTGGGAAGTTGCGTCCCCAACCTCAACAACTGGTTTCAGTGTAAACATATCTGGATTGACCCAAGATGAATGCAAATTCATGAAAACAACAAAGGTAGATTGGGCCGATTATCTGAAAGTGAACGAAGTAAGAGACGGTCCGTGCGATCAAAACTCTAACATAGTTGTGTTTATGATTGACGGGTGTGATCTTTAATGAAATCACATAAAATATTTTTATTATCTGTTTTATTTTTATGTGGATGTCTGCGATATCACAGTCCCGACCGCAATACATGGCTATCCTATCTTAACGGAGCCAGTTTTATGGACATGACCGAAACCGCCAAGACGGCAAAGTTACCTGTGTACATGGGACATGGTGGCAAGATAGTAACTGCAACAGGTGAATTATCACCAAACATGCAATATGGCGATAAAAACAATGTCGATAATGCAATGCTGGTTAATTATATGTCCCAATTGGAATATGAATTGTATGACAGTTTAAGAAAACCAGGAATGTCCGTTCAACGTGCAGGAACAGATGTTTATATAATTCTGGTTCGCGACAGCATTATGGAATTAGATGTTGCTGATATTTCACCTGATGGCGCAGATACATTAAAGACAATTTCAAAAATCATAAATAAATATAATGCAACATTTATGGAAATCGCGGGGTATACTGATTCAATCCAGGATAAAAATGCGGCATATGCTTTGTCTATGGATATGGCGGAACGCGTTGGTGTGTTTTTTGCGCAAAACAAGGTTTCTACATCCCGTATGTTTATAGTTGGACGCGGATCGGCACGTCCAATCGCAGCACAAGATGACATGGGGCGTTTAACCAACAGACGTGTCGAAATAAGATTATCGCCCGCCCGATAATATACGCATAAAAAAACTTTGCGTTTTTATATAAACATTGCTATATTCAAACCAGAGAGAAAACAAAACAAAGGAAGAAAAGATGAACATAGAATTAAAAAAATATACAAAAATGGGTATTGTTGCAACCGCGGTTGTGGTTGTTGCTTTGATTGGTGTATTTGTTATATCCAGCATGCGCAGTGAATCAAATCTGGCCACTGCATTGGAAAAAGTATCTACACAAACAGCCAAAGCTTCTGATTTAAGCATTGCTGTTATCAACATGGATAAAATCCAATTAGATTCCAAAGCATTGCAAGATTTGCGTAAACAACGCACATCCTATGAAGAAAAACTGAAAAACCGTTTGGAAAAAGAACAAAAAGCTATTGAAAAAGAAAAAGCAGATATCGAAAAATCTCAGGATGTTTTATCCCAAGAAGCTTTGCAACGTCGTGTTGTTGAATATCAACGTCGTGTCAGCAAATTGCAACGTGATTTGACTGAATCTGCCCAAGCAATAGAAGCATCTTATCAAAAGGCGTTAAATACATTGCAACAAAAACATCTGGACCCAGTTATCGAAGGTGTTATTGCCAAGAAAAAATTGTCTTTGGTAATTGATGGCCGTATGGCACGTGTTGGTGCAAATGTCAAAAATTTGGATATCACACCAGAGGTCGTAGAAGCCTTGAATAAAAAAGTATCCGGAATCAAAATGGAAAAACCAAAAGGTTTTTAATCTGGAAATCTTAAAAAAAACAACCGCCCAAATGGGCGGTTGTTTTTTTTATCATTGTTTTATAATTGTGCTTTGACTTCTTGGATTTCGTAACATTCAACACGATCTCCTTCTTTCAGATCGTTATATTTATCGAAACTCATACCGAATTCAACACCGACAGTTACTTCGCTGACTTCGTTTTTTTCGCGTCTTAATTCACCAATTTTGCCGTCATATATAACAACATTATTACGCAATAAACGAACATATGCCGATTTTTTAATCACACCCTCACTGACGCGACAACCGGCAACTTTGATACCTTTGCCCACAGTGAACAATGCAATAACATCTGCATATCCAATAAAGTTTTCGTGTTTTTCAGGCGCCAATTTACCGGACAATATTTCTTTGATTTCATCAGTGATACGGTAAACAACACTGTGATAACGAATATCAACCCCATTGTTGCGTGCCATATCACGCACAGTTGAATCTGCACGAACATTGAACGCAATTATGACTGCGCCAGATGCAGTCGCCAATCTGATATCGCCTTCGGTAATTTGACCTACACCCGCGGACAATAATTCAACACCTGCTTTGTCTGAATTAAATCCATGCAACATGTCAGAGATTGCTTCCACAGAACCTTGCACGTCTGCACGCAAAATAATTGGCAAAGTTAATTTCTTGGTTTCGTCGCGTTTTGCAAACAATTCTTCCAATGAAGAACGTTTAACAGCATTTGCTTTATCTTTCGCTTTTTGAACACGATAAGCGGCGACTTCACGTGTTTGGGCTTCTGTTTCCATAACGTGTAATTCATCACCTGCAGATGGCACAGTGTCCAATCCCAATACCATGGCTGGTTGTCCTGGTTTTACACTTTTAACACGAACACCGTTTGAATTTATCAAACCACGAACGCGTCCAAATGTTTCACCCACCACAAACACATCACCAACAGACAAAGTTCCCTGTCTGATTAACACAGTTGCGACCGCACCCAAACCTTTTTCCATTTTGGCTTCGACAACATATGCAGATGCCAACATATCTGGGTCGGCCTTTAATTCCATAACTTCTGCTTGCAATAAAATGGCATCTTCCAATTTATCCAATCCCATTTTTGTCTTTGCAGAAATTTCAACGCATTGAACATCACCGCCCATTTCTTCAACTTGGACTTCCTGTTGCAACAGGTCTGTTTTAACGCGTTGTGGATCGGCTTCTGGTAAATCGCATTTGTTAATTGCGACAATGAAAGGAACCTTGGCCGCACGAATATGATTTATCGCTTCGATTGTTTGAGGCATAATAGAATCATTTGCCGCGACAACCAAAACAACTATATCAGCCATTTGCGCACCACGTGCACGCATAGCAGTAAATGTTTCGTGTCCCGGAGTATCCAAGAAAGTTATCACCGCACCAGATTTTGTTTTAACTTCGTATGAAGAAATATGTTGTGTGATTCCACCCGCTTCACCTGCCACGACATTTGCGTTACGAAACGCATCCAGCAAGGATGTTTTACCATGATCAACGTGTCCCACCACGGTTACCACAGGTGCACGAGGTTTCAAATTTTCTGGGTTTGGTTGTTGTTCCAAAATATTGGCATAAGGTTTAACATCGACACGTTTAACCGTTGCACCAAATTCTGTTGCAATCAATTCTGCTGTATCTGCATCAATAGATTGGTTCTGGGATGCCATCATTCCCATTTCCATCAATTTCTTGATAACATTACCGACCTTTTCTGCCATAGCAGCAGCCAAATCTTTGACTGTGATTGTATCAGACAATGTAACAACATGTTCAACCTTTTGTGGTGCAGCAAACACAGCACGTGCCTTTTCACGAAAACGTTTCAGCGACGCTTCACTTCTTCTGCGATTTGCACCACGTAAACCGATTTCATCATCGTCATCATCCCCACCACCGATAACAATATCATGGATGGAAATTTTGCCACCTTTCTTGAAATCTTTTTTGAATTTATTTTGGCGACCCGGGCGCATATCATCGTCATCATTATTATTGAATGAACGATTATTATGATTTTGGTTATTGACACCAGATTTTTTATTTTCATGTGTGTTTTCACGCACAGGAACATTCATGACCTCTTCAGTCACTTGTGGTGTTTCTGGTTCGCTTTCGCGTTGAGCCAATTGTTCTTTGACCTGTTCATATTCGCGATTTTCGCGTTCGATTTCGGCTTCACGTGCACGACGTTCTGCTTCTTCTTGCGCTTCGCGTTTTCTGCGTTCTTCGTCTTTTGCTTTAGCTGCAGCCAACACAGCACGCAATTTTTCATCGGCCGCATTATGTGCAGGTTCAACCTTTTTCGGTTCTTCACGCAGTTCATTATTTCCAGGTGTAACTATGCGACGACGGCGTTCAACAAAAACAGCATCGCCCTTTTTGCTTTGCACCGCGTCAATTGTTACAGATTTTCCAAGTGTTAATGTCGCCATATTTTAACCTTTGGTTAATTTATTTTTTACTCTTCATCTGCATCAGGAACAATTCCATATGCCAATTCACGTGCCTTCATAATAATCTTGTTGGCCAAACGTTCAGACATATTATCTGCACCTAAAATATCGATTAATTCGTCAGATGCCAGATCCGCCAAATCAGATAAAGATTTGATATCTGCTTCTGTCAATTTCATAATGGTTTCGCGTTTGATGAAATCAGCTTTCAATAAATCATCGTTGATACCCATCTTGTGTCCATTATCGAAATAATCTTGTTCTTTCTTGGACAGATATGCCTTTGCACGATTTTGCAATTCTGTTACTAATTCTGCATTAAATCCTTCAATTGAATTCAATTCAGCAGGTTCAACATATGCAATTTCTTCGATTGTTCTGAAACCTTCTGTAATCAACAATTGAGCAATTGTTTCATCAACATCCAACGCAGAAGTGAACAATTCCGTCTTTTCTTTGAATTCTTTTGTACGATGTTCTTGTTCTTCGACTTCGTTCATAATTTCAATATTCCAATCTGTTAATTGTGAAGCCAAACGAACATTTTGTCCGCGACGGCCAATTGCTAAAGATTGTTGATCTTCGGAAACAACAACTGATGCCGTGTGTGTATCTTCATCAACAATAATCTTTGCAACCTTGGCAGGTTGCATCGCGTTAACAATGTACACAGCAGGATCTTCTGAATACAAAATAACATCGATTTTTTCACCGTGACATTCGTTAATCACAGGTTGAATACGTGTTCCTTTGATACCAACTGTCATACCAACCGCATCGATAGATGGATCTTGTGTTTCCACAGCGATTTTAGCATGGGATCCAGGTGCACGTGCCACAGATTTAATTTTAATAATGCCTTCGTAAATTTCAGGAACTTCCTGGGTAAACAATTTTTCCATAAACATATTGTGTGTTCTGGTCAATAAAATTTGTGGACTGGAATTAGAACGAACCACATCCAAAATCAAAGCGCGAACTGTATCGCCAACTGCCAAACGTTCATTTGGAATCAATTCAGTATTTTTGATATAACCTTCGGCTTTGCCGTTGATATCAACAAACACATTACCAAATTCGATACGTGTAACTTTACCGCTGACGATATCACCAATATTGTCTTTGAATTCTTCATATTGACGGCCCTTTTCTGCTTCACGAACGCGTGCAGTCATGATTTGACGTGCAGTTTGAAATGCCATACGACCAAATTCTGGTTCTGGCAACATGTCTTCGACCACATCACCAACAGATGGGTTGGACGCATATTTTTTTGCCTTGTCCACAGTCAACATTGTATTTGGATTATATTCATCGCCCATTGATTCAGGTGATTCAATAACATCAAATAAACGTTTCACATGAATTGCACCGTTTTTACGATCAATTTGTGCAACAATGTGAAATTCTTCACCATATTTATGTTTTGCAATTTTTGCAATAGCTGATTCCAAAGATTCAATAACAATATCTTTGTCTATCATTTTTTCCTGGGCCAAAGAATCAATGGCCAATAATAAATCCTGACGAGGCATAGATTCAAAAGACATTTTGGCTTCTCCTTATATTTTATTGTCTTTTTTATTGAAAGAGCGGGGTTTTTCAACCCCGCCCTTAAAAACTCTTTTAAGAACACACTGTATTATTAACCCCGAATCGCGAAAAAGCAAGCAAAAAATAACTTTTTATCAGCCAAAACAATAATCATACATGGGATATTTATCGTTATTGTTGCTTGACGGTTCGGGTTTTGGGCTTTATACTTAAAATTATGAGGATTATAAGCGGATATTTTAAAAAGCAATTATTGGCTATTTTCATCATGTTATTGCTGATTTTGACGGGATTGGCGTGGATGATGCAAGTCATGGCCATGATGAAATTCCTGATTAATTACGGGGTCAATTTTTCAAGCTTTTTATATTTGTTGTCGTTAATGATCCCTTTCATAGTGTCAATCATAGTTCCTTTCGTTGCGTTTATCGCGACTATTTTTATTTATAATAAAATGATTTCTGAAAACGAAATAACTGTGATGATGGCATCGGGTTTATCCCCATGGCAAATCGCAAAACCTGCTATTAAATTGGCCGCCATTTTAACCGTATGCCATTTAATTTTGAATATTTGGATTGTCCCAGTGACCCAGGAAAAATTTTACAGCACCCAATGGAATCTGCGCTATGGTTTGGCACATTTGAAATTACAAGAATCTGCATTTACAAAACTGGCAAATGGTTTGGTGGTCTATGTTGATAATGTTTCAGGCAACGATTTAAACCAGGTTATGTTGTCCGATATGCGTAATAATAAAAATCAAATGCTGATTTTTGCAGAACGTGGCAAATTGGTATCTACAACGCATGGTTTATCAATCGCTACAACAAATGGCTCTTTGCAACTTCAGGGTAAAAATGGATTCACAACAGGCACATTTGATACATTGGATATGGATTTAAATTTGGTTAAAAATGACGCGGATGTATCTTTCAGGGTTCGCAGAATATCCACATATAACTTAATACGTGATGTTTTTTCCCAAGATAATGTTCGCCAACACCGTTTGACATTGGTTGAATTATGCACACGTTTAATAAATCCATTTATGAATTTAATTTTGGTAATTATTTGCACTTTGATTTTATTAAAATCATCCTTGCTTCGCCGTCGTGCCAGTTTTGCACCGGCAATGGCGATATTGGCAATGGCAGGAACGATGGCAACATATATGTCTGTATCAAATATGGTGGACAGCTTGACTGATTTTGGGTTGGTGGCAATTGGTGTATTTTTGTTGTTATTTGGCTTAATTGGTTTATTATTAAAAAAATGAAACATATAAATTCATCTTTGTTGTTTTGTTTAATAGCCACAAATGCTTTTGCATTGGGTATTAATATCGATGAACCAAAAACAATTAAATCAGATTCTATTGAATACGATATTAAAACTGGCGAATTAAAAACCTTTGGTAATACAGAAATGACCAATGCATCTGGTCAAAAAGTCAAATTGGATAATATATCTATATCTAAAAACAATAACCAGATATCTGCAAATGATATTGAATTGTGGCTGGGTAGTAATGTATATATCAAAGCAGAAGAAATAAATCGTAACGATAATGAAACAATCGCATCAGATGCAATTTTTACTGCATGTGATGGATGTGATTCTTTTGGTAATGTGTGGGAAATATCGAGCAGTGAAATTATCCATGATTCTGATGAACGCATGTTATATTTTCATAATCTGGTATTTTGGTTATACAATCATAATTTGCCAATATTATGGTTGCCTTACTATGAAATGGCTGATCCATCTGTAAAATATAAATCAGGGTTTTTAGCCCCCAGCTTTAATACCACAGATGATATGGGTACCCAATTAAATATCCCTTTTTATATCAATATTTCTGACACACACGATTTAACACCAACCTTTTCTTATTTAACAAAAGAAAATCCTTTGTTCCAATTGGAACACAGATTAAATTTGGACCATGCCCAGTTTAAATCTGACGGTTCTTTTACACATAATAAACACGGTGAAAATCGTTGGAACATTAATAACACAGATATAATCGAATTGGGTGAAAATGCCCGCGCAAATATTTATATTCACAGAACATCTGATAAAACTTATTTACAGAAATATGGATTTTATAATTATCAACCATACCTTGATTCTGGTGCGAAATTAGAATTGTTTGGACAAACCAGTTATATCGTTGCAGACACTCATATCTTCCAAGAATTGCGTGAACCAACGGGAAATCAAACCGTGTCATCTGGTAATATTTTGCCAAACATTCGTGGGGTATATCAAACCAATCCTATCTTCGCCGAAACATATTTGAATTTTTCTGGGGATGTGTTGGGGGTATCTTCATCTGATTCTGTATATCAACGCGTAATTGGAAAGGGCCAAATTGTATCACCTTGGACTTTGTGGGGTGGCAACCGTATTACAACCAGTTTATCTGCCAGATACGATATATACAATTTTAATAAAACCCAGGTATATGAAGACAACAGAATTGTAAATTCTTATTCTGGTATTAAATCAAGATTTTTGCCCAGTGGTTATGTTGAATGGGGCCTGCCAATGTACAGTGTTGACAATGATTGGACATACATTATTGAACCACGCGCCCGTTTGACAGTTATGGAACATACAAATACAAAATCTGTATTTTCATATAACAATGATTCTGCGGGGCGTTTCTTGTCTGATACAACACTGTTTTCAAACAACAGATATTCTGGATTTGATGTATGGGAAAACGGAAATTTTGTTGATTATGGCGCAAGATGGGCCGCACTGAATTCAAATCACAATATTGAAGTGTTTATTGGTCAAACATATGATTTCAAAAACCAAGATACAGATTTTAATGATAATGGTTTCAGAAATGGTTTTTCTGATTATGTAGGACGCGTTTCATACAGCAACAACGATAATTTGCGATTATCAACCCGTTTCCGTTTTGACAGGACAACTATGAATATATCCCATACCGAAAATTCTGCATACATAGGAAAAAATAATACATATTTGACATTCGGTCATATTTGGGATTCACATCCTATTGATGTATATTCAGCAAATGACGAAGATACACATGAAATTTTGGGTGGCGCGGGACTTCAACTGACAAATAGATTGAACATCAAAGGTTCTGTGTTATACAATATACATGAACATATTTTCCAAAGACATTCTGCTGGGATATTTTATAATCATCCTTGCTATTATCTGGCTGTGGAATACCGCAGGGATAACACTGTCAAAGAAGACTATGTTGGGGGAACAACATTCCAATTTAAGTTTGGTATCAGTATCGATAGTAAACACTATTAAAAAATGCAAAGGTGAAAATACATGAAAAAAATATGTGTGTTTTGTTCTGGAATTATTTTGTGTGCGATGTCTGCCAATGCGGCCAGTGTTGTTGCAACTGTGAACGGTAACCCTATTACAGATACAGATGTTACTGCACGCACAGAATTAATGGCACGCCAGGGCAAAACTTCCACTACAAACCGCAGAACCGCATTTCAAAATATTGTTGATGATTATGTTAAATTAAAATATGCAGGCAATTATGGTGTGAACCCAACAGATAAAGATGCAGATAAAGAATTAGAACGTATGAATTTGGGTAATTTGTCTGAAACAATGAAATCTATGGCGCGTTTGGCAATTCGTGCTGATATCGCATGGGGCGTAGTTATGTCCAGAACGGTTGTTCCTACAATTGATGTTTCTGATTCAGATATAAACACAGAAAAATCAGATTTGATTCGCGAACGCGGTTTACCAATTGACGTAACAATGATAAGATTGTCCGGTGTATCCACAGATATAACAAAAAATTTAAGCAAACCTAAAAATTGTGATGATGCATTTAAAATTGCAGAAAATGCCGGTGCATATCCACAAAAAATAAATGCACTGCAATATGAATTGGCAACCGATATTCGTGAACGTATCGCAAATTTAAAACCTTTGACTTGGTCCGGGGTTAAAGATAATTCTGTGTTGTTGGTATGTGAAGAAAAAAAGACAAAAGAATATCAAAATTTGGACGATATAATTAAACAAAACGCGATATATAAAAAGGCATCTTTTGTCGCAGACCAACAATTAAAGCAAATACGACGTAAATCCGTAATTATAATTAATGACGACAGATATAAATTATGAAAAAAACAATACTTTTTAATTTAACAAAAAATGAACTGATTGAATTTGTAACCCAAATGGGATTACCACGTTTTCGTGCGTCCCAAATTCAAGATTGGATAAATCGTGGCGCGCCTGATTTTTCTGTGATGAAAAATCTGCCAAATGATTTACGTCAAAAATTAAGTGAAGTTGCACAAACTCTGCCTGTAACAATCGTAAAAAGATTGGACAGCAATGACAATCAAACAACTAAATTTTTATTAGAATTGGACGACGGCGAACAAATAGAATGTGTTTTAATGCGAACAACATATGGCAACAGCGTTTGCGTTTCATCCCAGGCTGGTTGTGCAATGGGATGCAAATTCTGTGCCAGCACTTTATTGGGATTAAAACGCAATTTAACTGTTAATGAAATGTATGCCCAAATTTTAACCGCCCAATGGGAATTGCGTGGAGATAAATTCAAGGACATACATCCAAACGGCGATCCAAACAATAATGATGTTTCACATATTGTTGTTATGGGAACTGGGGAACCTCTGCAAAACACTCAAAATGTAATTGGTTTCTTGGAACGCGCAAACAGCGAATTAAACATATCTTGGCGTCGTATAACCGTATCCACATGTGGCATAGTGCCTGGAATATATGAATTAAAGGCATGGGGACGTCCAATCAATTTGGCGATATCTTTACACGCACCTGTTGATGAATTACGTTCACAAATTATGCCTATAAATAACAAATATAAATTGAACGAAGTTTTGGATGCAGCATTTGATTGTTCAGATTCTTGTAATCGACAACTGATGATTGAATATATATTGCTGGGCAAGAAAGATTCAAATGGGGAAACCGTGTTATACAATGCAACACCTGAATATGCTGATAAATTATCAGAATTATTGCGTGGTCACAATGTAATGGTGAATTTGATTCCGTGGAATACAGTTGATGAACGTGATTTTGCATCTATTTCTGGTAATGCGGTTCACAGATTCCAAGATATATTGATTAAAAATGGTGTACACACACGTATCAGACGTGAACGTGGCGCAGATATTGGTTCCGCCTGTGGTCAATTAAGATTGAAAAATAATAAAAAATAGATATAAAAAACCACCAGATCGGTGGTTTAATTTTTTATCTTTGTCCCCTGCTTTTGTGATGATTCTGTTTGATTGAATCCACAGCGCCCTGATAATCAGTTATCGATTTAATTGTATCATTTCCACCTGCCTTGATTTCAGTATTTGTTTTTTTAGGTATTGTGAAATTGTGTATCATATTAATCATTCCACCAAATGCCACCAGATATAACCCACCAATTACAACCCAACATATTGTGGTATTTCTTTTTTCATTATATTCTTTGTTATCTTTCTTCATATCTTTTTAACCTTGTATTTTATTAACGACCTGGATTACCAAATCTTTGTTGTGTGATGACATTAGCAATCGAATCCGCTTCACGTTGTTTTTCTATCATCGTTTGTTTTATGTTTTCCTTCTTTCTAACTTCTTGGTTTAAAGAATCTATTATTCTTTTGTCTTTGTCACTGATTACACCTTCCCAATCTTTTGTGCGTTGTTGAACCCCAACAACCCAATCAAAATGAACATAGGCCGTACCATTATCATAATCATAATCGACATATGAATTCATATTGCCCAATCTTTCTTCTTTCTCTGAAGAATAATCTTCCGTATAAAAATCACCATCATACGTGAATTCCATACTTTCTGTCATAATTCCGTTCGACCCAAATTTTCCAATTTTCCATCTGTTCGCCCCCGATGACACAGGTTCATATTTTGCACCCGCATCAGCGAAAAATTCAGGTGACATTCCGGGAATAACAAAATCTATACCTCGACTGGTGATAATATATTTATGATTTAATTGTTCCAGCATTCTGTAACTGCCCACAGATTCGCCTTCCATTGGATTTTTTGTGGCACCCATATATTTGATGTCGCGTTTATCCAGCAAATAATAATCGGCATATTTTTGTTCGATATCGATTCTGTTTGATATCAAATCGTTACGCATATTATTCAAATTGGTATTAACATTTCTCAGCGCTAATTGTTTTTGATTTATTGCAGATGTATTTATTTTGTTTTCCAGATGAGATTTTAATTCATTGTACGAAAAAATACCGATATTACCATATCCTGATTCATTTGCACCCTCACCTGCACCTATGAATGCCAAATCTTCAAAAGACACATGTACGTTTTTATACCAATCGTCAGCTAAATTTATATTATATGCCGTTAAATCGTTTTTAATTTTGCTGAAATAATTCAATATAATCTGTTTTCCAGATGTGTTAACTTCTTTATCCATAACATCAGACAAAGATGTTTTAAATTGCAATCTGGATATGTCATTTAAATCGGAAAAAACATCCCTGGTGCTGATTAAATCTTGTTCCAGTTTTTTATACCCATTTGCATTCAATACAGAATCGCGAGTATTATCGAAAAAGGTATTTTGTTTACCCTGGCTGCGTCTGGCAATTCTTCTTTCTATTTTATATTGTTTGTTTGGGTTTGTATCTTCGTCTTTCGAACAAGAATATACCACAGTTGCACCCAAAATTGCCACAGCAGATGTTAAAAAAAACTTTTTCCATTTTTTATTCATTATTTTTTCCTTTGGACAACCAGTCCTCTGCAGAAATATAGTACAAAAAAATATAAAAATGTCAAATATTTGTATAAAAACAAAAACCGCCAATTTGGCGGTTTTAATCTCTGGTGGATGTTAAGAGACTCGAACTCCTGACCCTCTGCGTGTAAAGCAGATGCTCTAACCAACTGAGCTAAACATCCAGAAAAGCAGGCCTATAATAACCCGTTTTTTTCTAAAAGTCCAGCATTTTTTAATCTAATGGCAGGCCACCTGTTATTTGCCCCATCATATTATCGATTAAAGTATCGGCTTTCTTTTTTGCATCTTTGTATGCATCTGCCACCAATTTTGATAAAACATCTGCACCCAATTTCAAAGATTCAGGTTTAATAACCACAGATACCAAATCGTATTTGCCGGTCATATCTACAACCACATCACCATTTCCCGCAATACCTTTGACATGCATATCTGCCAAAGAATCTTGGGCAGCAGATATTTTTGATTGTAAATTTTTGGCATTTGCCATTAAAGATTCCATATCCATTTTTATTCTCGTCTTTTTTTAAATATTGGGCGATTAAGAAATCGCCCAACATATTTTTATTTTACTTCTTTACCTGTTTTTTGGTCGATACCAACCATGCTCATACGTGTTTTACCACGTTTATCAGCACCCATATATCTGACATAAACAGTATCACCAACATTGTATTTTGCGTCTTCAATTTTTGCGATACGTTCGCCTGTGATTTCAGATATATGAACCAAAGCTTCAAAGCCCTTTAAGATTTTAACAAACAAACCGAAATCTTTGATTCCAGATACTGTACCTTGATAGATTTGACCAACCTCTGGTTCCGCAACAATATCTTTGATTCGATTCATCGCATCTTGGGCTTCTTCTTTTGTGGATGCCAAGATTTTCACAGAACCATCATCTTCTAATTCGATTTGAGTATTTGTTTCACGTGTCAATGCTTGAATCACTGAACCGCCCTTACCGATAACTTCGCGAACTTTGTCAGGATTGATTTTCATTGTATAAATTTGTGGTGCAAATTCAGACAATTTTGCACGTGGTGCCTTGATTGCTTTTTCAATCTTGCCCAAAATGTGCATACGACCATCTTTCGCTTGCGCCAAAGCCCGTTCCATAATTTCAAATGTAATAGATGTGATTTTGATATCCATTTGCAAAGCTGTGATACCACGATCTGTACCTGTTACTTTGAAATCCATATCTCCCAAATGGTCTTCATCACCCAAAATATCGGTCAAAATAGCGTAATCATCGCCTTCTTTAATCAATCCCATTGCAATACCAGCCACAGGACGTTTCATTGGAACACCACCATCCATCATAGCCAATGTAGCACCGCATGTTGTTGCCATAGAAGAAGAACCGTTTGATTCCAAAATATCTGAACAAATACGAATAACATAATCAAATTCAGAACGAGATGGAACCATTGGATGAACTGCACGCCATGCCAAATTACCATGTCCTAATTCACGACGACCTGGGGATTTCAAACCTTTGGCTTCGCCAACTGAATAACCTGGGAAATTATAGTTCAAGATGAAATCGCGTTCATCATCACCATCCAAAGATTCAACCGGCAATGCATCATTTCCACCACCCAAAGTCAAAGAAACTAATGCTTGGGTTTCACCGCGTGTGAACAAAGCAGAACCGTGTGCACGTGGCAATACGCCCAATTCAATTTCAATTGGACGAACTGTCTTTGTATCACGTCCATCAATACGTGGTTTACCGGCCAAAATATTACCCCGCATAATACGAGCTGTAATATTTTCAATGATTTCATCTGCCCATGATTCCAGTGTAGATGTAGCTGTTGTTGTATCTGGGAATAATTCTGGGATACGTGTTTTTGCAGTTGCATGAATTTGTGCCAATGTATCAAGGCGAACCAATTTTTCTTTGATTAACAAAGCCTTTTCGATTTCGTCTGAATATTGTTCAAAATCTTGTTTCATTGTAACATATTCAGATGATACAGCAGGTATTTCCCAACGTTCTTTACCGGCTTTTTCAACAAATTCGTTAATTGCATTAATAACAACCTGTTGTGCATCAAAACCGAATTTCACAGCGCCCAAAGTTGTTTTTTCATCCAATTCACCAATTTCAGATTCAACCATTAACACACCGTCTTTTGTAGCAGCAACAACCAAATCCATTTCTGAATCTTCTGTTTCTTTTTTTGATGGGTTTAATAAATATTCGCCATCTTTGTATCCAACACGTGCAGCACCAATTGGTCCAGCAAATGGAACACCAGACAAAGCCAACGCAGCAGATGATGCAATCATAGCCAAAATATCAGGTTGATTTTTCTTGTCATAAGAAAACACCTGGGCAATGATTTGAACTTTGTTTTTAAATGTTTCTGGGAACAAAGGACGAATAGGTCTGTCGATTAAACGTGCAATCAAAGTTTCAGAAACACTTGCTTTGCCTTCACGTCTGTCGCGTGAACCTGGGATACGACCGGATGATGCGTATTTTTCCTGGTAATCAACGGTTAAAGGAAAGAAATCTTGTCCTTCGACTGCGGTCTTTTCAGCACACACAGTTGCCAAAACCATTGTTTCACCCATAGTAGCCATCACAGCGCCAGTTGCCTGTTTTGCATAACGGCCTGTTTCCAACTTAACAGTTTCATTTCCGTATTTGAATTCAACACATACGGGATTATTTAATTCATGTTTTTCTGATTTACTAAAAAAACTAAACATATTTGTTTCTCCATTTTTTTTACTTGTTTACTATTTTAAATGCAGAGACAAATCATTCGTTTTTGTATTCCCTTAAATTTAGCAAAATACAAGAAAGAATAATTCCATCCCTGCAATTCCGTTCTTTGATTATAGTTTATATTTATTTGTTTGCAACAAAATTACCATAATCTTTTATTTGACAAACATTTGTTTGGTGTTAATATTTGCTTTATGACTTTAATACAACAATATTTTCAATATCATTTTGCACCAACATACATTGTTGCACACGCACCGTACGTGATGGTATTTAAAACAACACATTATTGTTGGTATAAATGTCCACACTGTTGCGAAGATGCCGGCCCACATCAAGATAAAATATATATTCCGGAAAATATCATATATGATTATTTAGACCAGGCTTTGAACGACAATCGTTTTAGTAATGACATTATTTTTACTGGTGGCGAACCCTTCTCTGCATACCGTTTTTATGACACAAAATATATTCCAAATATATTACGATACTCATTAAATCACAACATAGGTACAGATATAAAAACAAACGCAGGATGGGCAAACACTTCGTTTGGCAAAAATATATTTCACGACTTGAAAAATACTATTATTGATACACATGATAAAAAATCACAATTACCAAAACTTCAGATATCATTATCATTGGATAATTATCACACAAATTGTTTTGAAAACAATTTAAAAATCATCAAAGAATTAGCTGGATTGCCTGTGATAATACATTTATCATCAATCCAAGGTCAAGAAGAATTTGTTAAACATTTTGAAACAGCATTAGCTAAACAATTACACCCACAAAATGCATGCATAATGGATTCACACGGTAATATCAAAGAAAACATAAAACTCATAAAAGACCACACTATATATATTCAATCTTATGGGACTTTATTCAATGGCGGTCGCGCCGTAAAAATAAAAGAAGCAAAACAAACACCATTACCACAATTTTCTTTTATAACCCAAGAAGGTTTCTTATTAGTTGCTTTTGACACTTTTGGACGTGTCACACTTGGTGAAAACAGCGGCCACAAAATCGCAACTCCATGGATTGATACAAATATTCAACCTAAAAAACTAAAAACTATTTCAAAGGAATTAGTTATTGATGCATTAAAAGAAAACTTGTATTACAATTTCTACGAACATTTTTTTAACCATTTATAAAAACGCCCTATATTCCCATTTTTTCTTTCATTTCGCACAATACTGGTGTTTTTACATTTAACAATTTTGCGCGTTCTATCAAGCCATTTAATGCAAAAATGCCTTCGACGGTACCCACAATTTGTTCACCACGCGCTATCGCCATACCGGCTGAAAAATTACGACTGGTTGGTGATGTGGCAGATAAAAACAAATCGCCAATTCCACACAATCCTAAAAATGTTTTAACATCTGCCCCCATTTCAACCGCCAGATACATTATTTCGTTCCATGCCCGTGCAAATACCAATGCGCGTTCGTTTTCCCCCCTGCCCTGAACTGTCATAAATCCAGATATCAATGCCACAGCATTTTTACCAACACCACACATTTGTGTACCCAAAATATCTGTTGTGTCTTGTAAATAAAATTCTGACAACGCGATGTGTCCATATTGTCTTATGATGTCATCGCCCGCCAAAGTTGAACCCGTAGGAACACCCGCAGCAACTTCACGTGCAAATTGAGGGCCAGACAACACACCAACATGATCACAACTGGGGATTTCTTCTGCTAAAATTTCAGACATAAATTGCCCAGTTTGTGCCTCCATCCCCTTGGTACAAATCAAAATTGGTTGTTCGTTGTAAACTTCACGCATTTTACGTGTAGTTTCTCTAAAAAATGCAGCAGGTGTTACAATCAGCCATAATTTACATGTCTTTAAATCAGCCATATTATCTGTTCTGGTTATATTTGCCGGCTTTTCAATATCTGGCAATCCATCAAATATACCCTGGTATCCCCAATGTATAACATCATTACCAGATTTTGCACACGCACAGGCCAATGCAGTTCCCCACGCGCCTGCACTAAATACACCCACTTTCATTTTAATTTCCTTAATTTTTTCTCTATCACTGGAATAACAACCAACCCATCATCAGATAAATCTAATGCGCGTAGATATGATTTTTTTGCGTTTCTGATATCGCCTTTCTTTACATACATATCGCCCAGATGTTCATACAAAGAAGATTCGCCTGTGGATATTTCACCAACACGTTCCAATACTTCTAATGCAGCATCAACACCTTCGCGTTTTTCAACGATACACCCCAAAACATCCCATGCGCTGATATCTGACGTATCGCGTTTTACCAAAGTCATTGCATAATTATATGCCCTGTCCAAAGATTTGTTTTGTTGTAACCATATACGCGCCTGTAATTTCAAGACATCTGACAATAATCTGTCATCTAAATCCATTATTCTATCCATATCTTTTTGCGCTTTATTTGGTCTGTTAAACAACAAATAAATATCGGCACGATTTTTCAAGAAATAAATCTTGCCCTCTTCACTTAAATTTTTCTGGCGCAAAGCCCTGTTGACATATCTCAAAGCCGCATACATATTTCCGTTTTTCACTTCGTTATTCACAGCCAATTTAACAACAGGTATAAACAAAGGATTTTTCTTTGCTAATTTTTTAATTTCGTCGTAATTTTCCCTGTTTTCTGTGATTTTTAATTGACCATATAAATACAAAGGATTCTTTTCGGATACCGCATTAAAGCTTTTTTCATAATCCCCAGAATTATAAAAATAATATTGACCCAGGTAATAATTTATCGCATCTTGATGCGCACCATCTGATATATTTTCAGCGAATTTTAACAACAACAAAGACACGTCTGTGAAAATCCATATTTTCGCATGTGATACATTTTGAATTATGCTGAAAACCAAATTATTTTTTATTCCTGAATAATTAGACCAATCTGGGATAACATCATCTTCAAACAAATATAAACTGCCAGGTTTAGACATAAAATCATAACGCAAAATATCCATATCTTCTGTCATGTTATTTTCACGATAAAAAGACATTAAATACAAATAATCGTTTATGTTCATAAAATCAGGATGAACCTTGGCAAATTCTTTGGCCGCAGTATCAACATCATTATTCAAAACAGCAATTTGCCCACGGATAAACGCCTTCCATGAAGTTGCGGTATTTGATTCATTTACATATTGAATCGCTTCTTTAGATTTACCCTGTTGAACAGATGAAAACACCCTTAAACCTGTTAAAAAGCTGGATGTGTTTTTGCTATATCTTTTATAAATTTCCGGCCATTTATCATTTTTTACCAAATATGCATCATACATCAACCGCGAAGCCATATCTTTGGTATCTTTCAATAAAGGCACGGTATCGACAATTTTACCGTCAAAAAAAGCGGTTAAATTTTTTACATAATTTACCTCTGGTGAATCTGATTTTACCTGCCCCGCCATCTTTGATGCGGTATTAAAATCATTGACATATAATGCGTGCTGTGACGCCAAAAACAGCCCATAATCACTATCAACTATATGATCCCGTTGATACACATCATAAGGTTTAATTGTTTGCCCTATGAAACAAGAACAAACAACTATGGTTGCAACTAAAATTACACCCGTATAAAAACTTTTAATATCTTTCATAATGAAATCATGTTAGAATAAAAGTTATGGATAATAAAGAAAAATTTGAAAAATATGAAAATCTTTTGAAAGAATGGGCCCAAAAAATCAACCTTGTTGCGCCCAGTACTTTGTCAGATATTCAAAACAGACATATAAATGACAGTGCCCAATTGGCCACTTACATCCCAAAAAATGTAAATATTATTGATTTGGGCAGTGGCGCTGGATTTCCGGGCGTTGTTTTGGCTATATTGGGTTGGAATGTGATTTGTTTGGAATCTATCACCAAAAAAACAAATTTTTTAAATATATTAAAACAAGAACTTGATTTGCCAAACCTGACCATTGTAAATGATCGAATTGAAAATTTTCTTTTGAAAACACCGGTAAATACCGGGAATTTTGTATTTACCGCACGTGCATTTGCGCCTTTGATTAAAATTTTAGATTATACACACAAAAAACATTGCCGGCTTTTTTTATTAAAAGGCCGGGAAATTGAAACCGAAATAAACGCTGCAAAAAACAAATATAAATTCGATTATGAACTGTATCCATCTAAAACAGGCGACGGTCATATTTTATATATTAAATCTGTAAAATAACGAATTATTTCACATGAAATAAAATATAACATTTTGTTTTTAGTCAATTTTTATTTTATATTGACTATTTTTTTATAATTTAATATTCTGTTTTTATCAATAAGGAAGTGAAGAAAATGGCAATTGTAATATCTTTTACAAATCAAAAAGGGGGGGTTGGCAAAACAACAACCGCTATAAATATCGCTGCATCTTTGGCTGCAATTAACAAACGTGTTTTGTTAATCGACATGGATTCCCAGGGAAATGCTGGCACAGGACTGGGGTTTGTTCGTGCTGCACACAAACAAAATGTATATGATGTTTTGATGGAAAATTCAAAAATCGAAGAGAACATTTTAACCACAGCGGTCAAAAATATGCATATATTACCGGCATCTGCTAAATTAGCCGGCGCAGAATTAGATATGTTAGATTTGGAAAATCGCGAATATCGTCTTAGGAACGCATTGGACACAATATCAAATAATTATGATTTTATACTGATAGATTGTCCGCCTGCTTTGGGTATACTGACCGTAAATGCTTTAACCGCTTCTGATTATGTTATCATACCTTTGCAATGTGAATTCTTTGCATTGGAAGGTGTTCAACAACTGTTATCCACAATCCAAGCGATAAAGCAAAAATGGAATCCGGACCTTGATATTTTAGGTATGGTATTAACAATGTACGATAAAAAATTGGGATTAACCAAAGCTGTTGAAGAAGATGTGCGCAACACATTTGGCGATAAAGTATTCAAAACTATTATTCCGCGAAATGTTCGCATTTCAGAAGCGCCCAGCCACGGAAAACCCGCCCTATTTTATGATTTCAAATCAACGGGCGCCCAAGCATATTTACGTGTCGCAACCGAAGTAGTCAACGCATTAGAAAAAAGGATTTAAAAATGTCTTCTAAATTTTTAGGTAAATCTTTGGCTGAATTACATCAAGAAATGGGGCAAATACCGGACATTTCTGTTTTAACAGGTGGCGAACGCGTTATCGTAAAACAAATACCATTAAATCAAATCAGCCCCAACCCAGACCAACCCAGAAAACATTTTTCCGAAAAAGAATTAAATGAATTGGCGGAATCTGTGCGCAAAAAGGGTGTTTTGGTTCCAATCATATTGCGCGGTGTTAAAAACAAACCATATCTTTATGAAATTGTCGCTGGGGAACGCAGATATCGCGCATCACAAATCGCAGGTTTAAAGGAAATACCGGCATTGGTAAAAACTTTGGATGAAAAAAATGCAATGGAAATTGCTTTGATTGAGAATGTCCAACGCGAAAACCTGAATCCAATTGAAGAAGCCGAAGGTTATAAAAACCTGATGGAAAAATGCGATTATGCCATCGAAGATATATCTAAATTGATTGGTAAATCTGAAAGCTATATTCGCAATCTTATGCGTATAACAACACTGCCTGATTCGGTCAAAGAATTGGTAAAAAGTGGCGAATTATCGGCGTCTCACGCACGAACAATCGCTGTGTCCGACAACCCAGAACAATTGGCGCACGACATTATAAATAACAAATTGTCTGTGGCAGACGCACACAAAGAGGTTAACACAACTGACCGTGCAAAGACCAGTCGTTCTTTCACAAAAACAACTATGGATCCAGTGTATGTCGAAAAATTGGAATCCAGATTGTCCGAAACATTTAATACACATGTGAAATTGCGTGAAAAACGGGGTGGGGCGGGTGAAATTATTATTAAATTCACAAACCGCATCCAAATGGAAGATTTGATTAAAAAATTACAAAATAATTAATCAGTGACATGGCCAAAAATGGCAGAAATTGGTGCAGGCCGTTAAAGATGTGGGATGAATTGGTTGACGACAAACCCAGATTTGAAAAAATATCATAACAGTTGAATAAAAAAACACCGGCATTTGCCGGTGTTTTTCAATATTTTAACAAACTGTATTATTTAACAGTTGTTGTTGCATTACGGTTATATTTCCAAACGCTTTCACCGGTACCTTTGACCAATGGACGTTCTTTACCGTAAGAAACAGTAGAGATACGACGTGCATCTATACCGTCTTTAACCAATACTTTCTTTGCTGCGTTTGCACGACGTGCACCCAAAGCCAAGTTGTATTCTTCGGTACCACGTTCGTCACAATTACCCGCAATTTGGATTTTTGTTTTTTCGTGGTTTTTCATATACAAAGATTGTCCCAACAAGTTGTTTTGTGCTTCTTCTGAAATTTCTGCAGAATTATAAGCAAAGAAAACACGTTGGTCATTCAAATCAGCAGGTTCAACAACACTGGATCCGCCGCAAGCAGCTAACAGACCAGCAACACCAGCCAATAAAGCAAAGTTTTTTATTTTCATGAAAATACTCCCTTGAGTTTTTG
The DNA here is from genome assembly GCA_024402815.1 of Alphaproteobacteria bacterium. Taxonomy (GTDB): domain Bacteria; phylum Pseudomonadota; class Alphaproteobacteria; order Rs-D84; family Rs-D84; genus Enterousia. The sequence goes on from JAKSTB010000003.1 coordinate 31,512, forward strand.
TTGCTCTGGGTTTATTGTATATCAATAAATATTTAAAATCAAGGACAAATCATGGGATATAATGCTTTGCAAGATTTGAATATGGCGGGAGTTCAATGGGAATTGACTGAACAACCTGTAATTCAGGGCATACCTAAAACAGAAGGAAAAAAACCAAGCCCAGAATCAACAGCCCGAAACACAGAAAAAAATATTGTTGTGCCTGCCGTGGCACCTGTTGTTTTAGATTCTGTTACAAAAATGTTGGAATCTTGCAATGATATCGATTCGTTAATGAACGTTATTAAAAATGTAAATCACCCTTTGCGTTCTGGTGCAACCAACACAGTCCTTCCAAACATTGCAAAAAATCCAAATGGTTTAATTATTATAACCGATATGCCAAACACAGAAGATGATTTGTCTGGGCATATTTTTTCGGGAAATACCGGTGATTTATTGGATAAAATGTTGTCTGCTATACAAATGTCACGCGAAAACGTGTCGCTGATCCCGTTGGTTTTTTGGAAAACACCGGGCGGACGCACCCCGTTAAGCGAAGAATTAAAATTAACCCGTCCAATACTTGATAAAATGATAGATTTGTTAAAGCCACAAATTGTAATTACATTTGGAACTTTGGCCGCAACGGAAATAGGGCAAACTAATTTAACATCTAATCACGGAACAGAAATTAAAACAGACAAAGGATACACAATTATTCCGTTATTCCATCCAAATTATTTGATATTAAAACCCAGTGCAAAAAAAGATGTTTGGGCAGTGCTTCAAAATGTGCAAAAAATGTTGAAAATGTCGTAAAAATATTTAATAATCAAATCAGCTATTATTAAAGGAGCACAACAATTAAACAAACAAATAATAACAAATCCCGTGATATGGGACCACGTGTAAACGATAAAATTTCCGCAAAAACCGTCCAGGTAATCAGCCAAGACGGCCAAAATCTTGGGGTTATGGATTTATCTGATGCTTTGAATACGGCATATGATTCAGGTTTAGATTTAGTTGAAATCAACGCATCTGCATCACCTGTATTGGTCAAGATTATGGATTACGGAAAATATAAGTATGAACAGAAAAAACGTGCAAGCGAAGCACGCAAAAAACAAAAAACAGTTGAAGTTCGTGAAGTTTGGGTAACCCCTGTGATTGAAGAAAACGATTTCAATGTGAAAATGAAAAAAGTTTTCGAATTTCTGGATGGTGGCAACAAGGTTAAAATCGCAGTTATGACACATGGGGATAAACGTGTTTTGGCACGCACCAGGGATGCTGTTCCACAATTATTTGCCAGAATTATAGATTTGATTGGCGACAAGGGTGTTGTTGAATCTAAATCAAAACCGGAAGATCGAACAAAATCAATTATTATCGCACCTGCGAAATAAAATTTACGCCTGATATTTTGGTAACAATAATACCATTTATTGGGCGTTTTTTTATTTGTTAAACAAAGTTTATTTGTTGCAAAACGGGTTTTTATGCTGTACTGTGATTTGGACGAAAAACAAAAGGAAAAATTATGGATTCTAACAAACTTTCTTTTGAAGAAGCATACAAACAATTAACCGATATTGTTCAAAAAATGGAATCTGGCGAATTGCCATTGGCTGATTCTGTGGCCGCATACGAACAGGGTATAAAATTAAAGGCATATTGCGAACAATTATTGAAAGAAGCCGAATTAAAAATTGAAACATTAAAGGTATCTAATACCGGTGAATAATATGGCCGAAAAAAATAAACTTTCACCTGTGATGCAACAATATGTTGATATGAAATCTGAAAATCCAGATGCTCTGTTGATGTTTCGTCTGGGTGATTTTTACGAGGCCTTTTTTGAAGATGCAAAAACCGTCAGCGAAACACTCAGTTTGGTTTTAACACATCGTGGCACAGATGGTTTTGGTGCAGATGTCCCCATGTGCGGAATTCCATGGCACGCAGCGGATAACTATTTTGGTCGCTTGGTACGTGCAGGATTCAAGGTTGCCCTGGTTGAACAAATGGAAACCCCACAACAAGCAAAACAACGCGGACATAAATACATAGAACGCAAAGTTATTCGTGTTTTAACACCTGGCACTATTACAGATGAAAATTTATTAACACCGAAAAATTCAAATTTTTTGGTATCTGTTGTTCCAGTTAATGACACAAAATTCGATATCGCAGGTTGTGATATTTCAACTGGTGAAATTTTTATTGGCGAAACAGATTCGATTATTGATGATATGATTCGCATAAATCCCGCGGAAATAATTTATCCGGAAAGGGGCGCAGAAAATTCAACAATAAAAACCCTGCGCAGTTTATATAAAACAACACCAGTATATGAAAAATTATATATCAGGTCCGACATAAATTTAATTGTATCGCATGTATTCGGCGGGAATGTTAAATCTGATAATGTTGATAATATTTGCGCAACGACATTAATGGCGGGCTATTTATTTAATACACAACGCGGTGCAAATATATCTTTTCGAACACCATATAATTTTAAATCAGGCCGTCAATTATTGATTGATTCTGCCACATGGAAAAGTTTGGAAATAGATGCACCAATTAATGATGGTGGCACATGTTTATTGGATGTAATTGATAAAACAATTACTGCATCTGGGGCACGCAAATTGCGCTCTTACCTGCGTACATTACCGGGGGACAGGGATGTTATTTTATCCCGCCAAGAACACATTGGTCATTTATTATTAAATCGTTCGGTTATGTCGGAAACAGCTGGTATTTTATCACGCGTGCCGGATGTAAATCGTGCACTGTCGCGTTTGTTATCTGGTCGTGGCACACCACGCGATTTGCGTAATGTCACCGAATTTTTAAGTATATTAGACGGCGTTAAAAATGTCGGTCAAAAATTAGATTCAATTCTGTCCGAAAAATTCAACAGCATACAAACATATGATGTTTTTTCAAATGAATTACAATCTGCATTAAATGATGATTTGCCTACATTTTTCAGGGACGGCAATGTAATTAAAAATGGATTTGATTTATCTTTGGATAATATGCGTCAATTATCTACGGGCGCCAAAGAAACTATTGCTCAATTACAGGCAGAATACATTTCCAAAACAAATATCAATACATTGAAAATCAAATTCAATAATATTTTGGGATATTTCATAGAGGTTCCATCATCCCGTGCAGATGTTTTAATGAACCCTGAATCAGGATTTATACATCGTCAAACTATGGCGGGCAATATGCGTTTCACAACATCTAAATTGATTGATTTGGATAATGATATACGAAACGCATCCGACAAAGCGGCCGCGATAGAGGCGGAAATTATCAACACTTTGATAGAAAAAATTCGCGAAATTGCTGACAATTTGATGAATACAGCGGATTTAATTGCTGATTTGGATGTATGGTTGGCACTCGCAAATTGTGCAGATTTTTATTCTTGGGTTCGACCAACCATAACAAATTCAACTGAATTTAATGTTATCGGTGGCCGTCATCCTGTGATTGAATCTGTTTTGAAAAAGCACGGCGATAATTTTGTTAAAAATGATTGCGTGTTAAATGACGAAGCGGTTGCTTTATTAACCGGTCCAAACATGGCCGGTAAATCGACATATTTACGCCAGAATGCTATTTTAGTTGTGTTGGCTCATCTGGGGTCATTTGTTCCTGCAACATCTGCCACAATTGGAATTTGCGACCAAGTATTCAGTCGTGTTGGTGCATCAGATAATTTGGCGGCGGGTCAATCTACATTTATGGTTGAAATGGTTGAAACCGCAAACATATTAAATCGGGCTACAAAGAAATCATTTATTATATTTGATGAAATAGGGCGTGGAACATCAACATTTGATGGTATGGCAATCGCCCAGGCCGTATTGGAATATTTGAACACATTGACACCACGCACTTTGTTTGCAACACATTATCATGAATTAACCGAATTGGTTTCCAGTGAAAACCTGTCTAATGTTTCGTGTTTAACAATAGATGTTCGTGAACATAATAATGATATAATATTCCTGCATAAGATTATACCGGGAATCGCAAATCGTTCTTATGGTATTGCGGTTGCTAAAATGGCGGGCATGCCAAGACACGTTGTTGAACGCGCAGAACAGGTTTTAAATAATTTAGAATCAAATTCGTTAAAAACACCGGTCAAAGATATAAAAATATCGGTGAAACCTGTCGTTGAAGAAGAAGTTAAAAAAGAACAATTATCACTGTTTGGATAAACATGGACGGAATCATCATCTTGGACAAAGACAGCGGCGTTTGCAGCAGAACGGCAGGGTGGCATATTGCTAAAATATTTGGTGAAAAGAAATTTGGACACATTGGAACATTGGATCCAATGGCCAGCGGTGTTTTACCAATTGCTGTTGGAAATGCAACTAAAATGATTCCTTTTATAGAAGATTTTTGCCCAAATAAAAAAGAATATTTATTTGGTTTAAAATTCGGTATTGAAACAGATTCTTTGGATATAACCGGCAATACCATAAATACAAATGATTTTATCCCAACCGATGCCGACATAAAAAACGCGTGCGACAAATTGGTTGGCGAAATAAATCAAATTCCACCGGTCTTTTCTGCAATTCATGTAAATGGCAAAAGGGCATATGAATTGGCACGCAATGGAGAAAGTGTCGAAATGACACCACGCAAAATAACCGTATACGAATTGGAATATGCCGGCAAAAACGATAAAGAATATAACTTTCGTGTTGTATGCAGCCGCGGAACATATGTTCGCGCAATTGTTCGTGATATTGCAAAATTATGTAATGCGATTGCGACCACAACATATATAAAACGCACCCAAACAAACGGATTTTATATAAAAAATGCGGTAAAACTTGATTTTTTAGAAAATCTGGTTAATAATGGGGGCAATGCAAATGAATATTTGCAAACACCAGATTGTGCGCTGGGGGACATTCCGGTAATCAATTTGGATGATAAAGAAACATTATTTTATAAAAATGGTGGCTTTATCAAAACCGATGTGGCAAGCGGTCAAAAGCGCGTGTATTGCAATAAAACATTTATTGGAATAGGGTGTGTAAATGACGGTTTTCTGCGTCCTAAACGAACTTTATAAACAATAAGGAAAACATAATGTCCGTAACAAAAGCAAGAAAAAGTGAATTGGTTGCAGCATTCAAAACAACCGAACACGATAATGGTGGTTCTGCAGCATCTCAAGTTGCTGTTTTAACAGAACGTATCCGTAATTTAACAGAACACATGAAAAACAACCACAAAGACGAACATTCTAAACGTGGTTTGTTGTTGATGGTTAACCGCCGCAAAAAATTGTTGGCTTACATCAAAAATAATGATGTTTCTGAATACGAAGATTTGATTAAAAAATTGGGTCTGCGTAAATAATTATGAAAAAGCCGGCAAATGCCGGTTTTTTTAATAAAAACTACTTTGTAATAAAGTTTCGGTTAGATTGCCCCCCGTCACAGTAACAGACGGTCCCCAGTCACCAGAAAGACTCTGCCATTTTGATGAATCTTTGATGCCAACCAGATGGCACGGTTGTTTACCGTTCAGTTTTTTGCACCCGTGCTCTTTACGTGGTAGTGGTTCAAACATTCCGTCTTTGACATCTTGTGCCCACTCATTTTGTTCTCTGTAATATTCAGAATAATCATATATTTGTTCATAAACATCAAAGACTTGATTGTGTTCGTGTATATTTTCATTATTTTCTGTGGCCGAAGGAAGAGTAACCGACCATACAAAATGGGCAGAATCTGATTTATTATCTTCATGAACAACCATGTGTAAACCATCGGTCCATGTCTGAAAATAAACAGAATATTCTTCAAACCCATCAGGGTAAAGACATGTATGAAGTCTTTGATCTCGTAATTGTTTTTTTATTTGTCTGCGGTTTCGATTTTTTGCTTGATATGTTCCACCGTTACATTCTTCGGAATCCATAATCCCAGCATCTAACCAATACATTTCTTCACGTAACAGGTCACCATCACCGTCCAATTCTTTATGTTTTATTTCACGTCCTGTTTCTTTACTTTTTTGTTCCAGCCGCCACATAAAAAAACTTTTATATTCCGCAAATAATAGTTTTGCCATTAAATCACGATAAAGAATTATCTTATCAACATCTGAATGCATTATTTCTTCAAACAACGTTGGGAATTTTGGCTTTATATTAGACACCATATAATCATCTATTAGTTGAGATTCGTAATCTATAAAATCTTTATAATTTTGCATATATTCAAAAACAGTTTCTGATCCAATTGGTTTGCCATCGCCAAATGCATTAAAACAAATAAAACAGCAACATAACAATTGATATAAAAAATGTTTTAAGAAATTATGCATAAAATTACCCCTATGTCGGGAATATTATATCATAAATTGCTATTCTTGTAAATAAATGCCGGTTTTTTTATTCATATCTTAAACTGTCAATTGGGTTTAATTTTGCCGCTTTGATTGCAGGCACAACCCCAGATGACAACCCGACCACAACCGCAACTGTTACAGATACAATAACAGGCCAGATACTGAACGGGACATCATAGTGTAAAATAAGTCGCCCAACACCCTGGGATAAACCGACGCCCAAAATTAATCCAATCATGGAACCAATAAACGAAATCAACACAGATTCAGATAAAAATTGAATTATGATTACGCGTTCACGCGCGCCAACTGCTTTGCGAACGCCTATTTCACGCGTTCTTTCTACCACAGAAACCAACATCATATTCATAATGCCAATTGATCCGACCAGCAACGAAACCGCAGCAATAGCGATTAATAATAATTTTAAATAACCCGTAACCGTATCCATAGTTTCCATTATTTGTTTCATATCTGTGATTTGAAAATCATCTTCATCACCGTCTTTTAATTTGTGTCGTTGACGAAGCAGGGAACTGATTTGATCGGTTACAACTGCATTATCTGAATCTTGATATATCTTTAACGCAATCATTGTAACAGAATCAGGAAAGGGTGACCCCTGCAATCGTTTTTTTAATGTTGTTATTGGAATAATCACCATATCATCTTGGGAACCAAAGGCAGAATCGCCACGCGCTTTCATAACACCAATTACAACAAAGGGCATATTTTGAATTCGAATTATTTGACCAACTGGATTATCAGGCAACCCCAATTCACGTGCTGTATCCGGGCCAATTACTGCATATGTAGATGCATTTTTTATTGCGTTTATATCAAAGAAATTTCCATATTCTACTTCGATATCTTGAATTTCTGTATAATCAGGATATGTTCCCAACATCATGGTCGACCAATTTTTATTTCCATATATAACCTGGGCAGAACCACTTTGTGCAGGTGTTACAGAAAAAACATCTGGTAATTTTCGTATTTGCTCCGCATCTGTAATCGTTAATGTTCGCTTATTTCCAGTTCTAATTCCACCCGACCGCGCTGCGCCCGCACGTATAACAATTGTATTTGTGCCAAGAGATGAAAATTGATCTGTGATAGATTTTTGAACTGTTTCCCCAACTGCCACCATAATAACAACAGCCATAACACCAATAATAATTCCCAATACGGTCAAAAAAGATCGTAATTTATTACCACTGATTGACAACCAAGATTCTTTCAATATATCAATTATTGTCATTTTTTATTTCGCTGTTCTGATTTGATTAAAACAGATTCGTTTGCCGGTATTTTTCCGTCATAAGTAACCCGCCCGTCATAGATATGTATTACGCGATTCGCATATTGTGTTATTTCAAATTCATGGGTTATCATAACTATGGTTATTCCCATCTCTTTATTTAATTTTTTAAAAAATCGTAAAATTTCATTTCCTATCTTGGAATCTAACGCCCCCGTCGGTTCATCTGCCAAAATCAATTTAGGATTCCCCGACAGTGCACGTGCAATCGCAACACGTTGTTTCATACCGCCCGATAATTGAGTTGGAAAATATGTTTCAAAATTTTCCAAATCAACCAATTTTAACATTTCTTTGGCGCGTTGAATTCTGTCCGCCATACCCCAACCGCGATACATCAAAGGCAACATAACATTGTCCAACATATTTCGTTTTGGTAATAAATTAAAATTTTGAAAAACAAAACCTATGTATTCATTTCTTATTGTTGCTAATTCGTCAGGTTCCATTGTACTGGTATCTTTGCCATATAATTTATAAACCCCAGATGTCGCAGAATCCAAAGCGCCAATTATATTCATACATGTTGATTTTCCCGAACCGCTGGGCCCCATAATAGATACAAATTCGCCCTGCATCACATCAAAAGAAACATCAAATAAAACCTGTTGTTCACCACCAACAGCCAGCGGAAATTTTTTACATATTTTATCCATAGATATTATTGGTATATCGCGCATTTATTTTCCCCGCTACATTCTTGGCCCACCACGCAAGGTGCTTTTGTTTTTTGAAATTTGACCTGTGAAACCAATTATCAATTTATCGCCATCTTTGATTTCATCAGAAATAATTTGCGTTTCAGTTGGTGTGGTTAAACCTTTCTTATATGGAACAAAAACAATATCTTTGTCGCGCTTGATTGCCAGATGTGTTTTGGGTGTAATATCATCTTTTGCACCATCAACTATGTCTTTATAAGAGCGAATCAATAAACCTGAATTTTTTGTTTTCCATATATCTTCTGCCCTGGCCACAACAACGGTTACAAAAGCGGTCATTCCCGGCATCAATTTTAAATCGGCATTATCAACATTTATAACCACAGTATAAACAACAACATTTGATACGGTTGTTGGCGATAACCTGATTTGATAAACATCGCCTTCAAAGGTTTGATTTGGATACGCATCGACAGTAAATGTTACGCGTTGGCCTTCTTTAATCATACCGATATCGGCTTCACTGACAGCGGTTTCAATTTGCATTTTTGATAAATCTTCGGCTATTTCGAATAAATCAGGCGTTTGGAAAGATGCGGCCACAGTTTGACCTTTGTCCACTTTACGTGATATCACCGTTCCATTCACAGGCGAAGTGATTGTAGCATAACCCAGATTTGTAACTGCACGATCATATGAATATTGTGCTTTGTTCACCGCTTGTTGTGCCTGTTCATATGTAGTTTGAGATTTTTCCATTTCTGCACGCGATATAAAACCGTCATTATATAATGATTTATTTCTGTCATATTCACTTTTAGAATATTTCAATTCAGATTTTGCTGCGTCTAATGAAGCCCTGGCTTCATCCACTGTTGATTTTAATACAGATGGTTCTATGGTTAACAAGACATCCCCTTGTTTAACACGGGAATTATAATCAACAAAAATATCTTCTATAGTGCCCGAAACTTGCGATCCAACATTAACAGTATTCACGGGCATTATTTCTCCGGTCGCCGTAACTGTTTGAACAATATCGCCACGCGTAACATCTATGGTTATATATTTTTTGTCTTTGCTGATATTTTTTGCGAAAAATAAAAAATATATACTAACACCAATCAGTATGATTATTATAAACAACCACTTGTTGCGCCATACCCAAAAGTTTTTTAACGAAAAGGCCGGTTTATTTTCCATTTTTTGTTTCCTTTAATCCTGATTTTATATCGCCAATTGCCAACGCAACCGCAGCCCGTTTTATAAACAAATCATATTTCGCAGCATTGTGTTGTTTTTGTGCATCAACCAATTCAGATTGTGCGGTTTGCCAATCCAGCATAGTTGCACACCCTGCTTTGTACATACCGGCACTAACGCGTTCTGATTCAGTTGCAGATTTCAATAATATTTTTGTTTGACCCAGCACTGTTTTCGCGGTTTTATAATTTTGATATGCGGTAAAAACATCCATGGTCGCATTATTTGATACACTTTGTTCTGTGTATTTTGCACTTTCATAATCTGCATTTGCGGAACGCGCATTATAAATATTAGAAAAGCCGACAAAAATTGGCATAGATACGGACACACCGAATTTTCCACTGATATGTCCTGACATATCTTTGAATAAACCACCGACTGTTTTTTCATTTAATGTCGCAGTCCCGTTTATCGAAAAAGAAGGTAAATTTTTCAAAAACATACTGTTTCTTCTGTGCCATGCAACACTGGTTTGTGCATTTGCTTTCAATAAATCTGGTCTTTGTTTTTTTGCAATAGAAATTAATTTATCTAAATCTTCTGTTTCTGCATCGCCACCAAAACTGGACGGCATATCTTTGATTTTTATATCTTGGCTGGCGGGGAAAGATAAAATATTTAACAGCGTTCCTTTGGTAATTTCCCGGTTGTTTTTAGATTGTTCCAATGATAATTGAAAGCTGGCCAATGTTGTATCCGCTTTATATACATCTGCTTTGGCAACTATGCCTGATTTATATTTTTTATCTGCGATATTTTTTGCGGTTTGTGCAACGGTCAGTGCAGATTCCGCAGCCTTGACATCTGCGTCTGCATTCAGCAACGCGTAATAAGCACCTATGATTGAATAAATAAAATTTTGAATTGTTTCATCATAATCAAAACCTGCTGCACGATAGGTCGCTAAAGATTGTGCAAAATCAGATTCTCTTTTTCCAAAATCAAATATTAAATATGAAGCAGACAGGGATGCGGTATAATCCCAATCATCATGTATGGTATGTGAACGCTCTGCATTACCAGATGCAGAAACACTTGGTAAATAATATGAATGTGTTGAATTTTTTGTGAACCTTGCTGATTGTAATGCCATATATGCTGCCGCGGTTTGTGGGTTACGACATAAACCCATATTTATAACCTCTGGTAATGACATTTCTTGATCCGGGATATAACGCATGGTCGCACAATTTTCTTGTGCCACCGCGGACATCGAAAAAAACACGAAAAGGCCGGTAAAATATCTCATATATCCCCCTTGTTTGTATATAAAGATATCTTTTTAAACGCTCAAAAAACAGGGGAATGAATTCTTGATTTTTATGATTTTTTTATTTATTGAATTTTTATGTTGAAATGTGTTTATTTTTTGCCTAATATGCTCTTACGCGAAGGCCAGGTGGCAGAGTGGTTATGCAGAGGACTGCAAATCCTTGGATGCCGGTTCGATTCCGACCCTGGCCTCCAA
>JAKSTB010000030.1 GCA_024402815.1 Alphaproteobacteria bacterium
GGGGATATGGCGGAATGGTAGACGCTGAGGACTTAAAATCCTTTGATCATTGCGATCGTGTGGGTTCAAGTCCCACTATCCCCACCAAAACTTGAAATATCTGCCTTTGATATGCAGATTTTTTTATAAGGGATGAGTAGCTCAGTTGGTTAGAGCATCACGTTCACATCGTGGGGGTCGTTGGTTCGAGTCCAATCTCATCCACCATTTTTTTGTATGGCTAAAAGTTTCAGACAGAAAGATTTAGATGACAAAGTTGAAGATATTATTCAATTTTGTATGGATTTTGGAATGTATGCTGTGTGGGGCATCTTGATGGTGGGCGTAATGGTTGGTGTTCATAAATGCGATGGTAATAAAAATGGTGATTGTAAAAAACAACCAGAACAAACCGGTCAATTTACACCCAGAAAAATAAAGAACCCCGCATTAGATTTTTATACTGCCAAACAAATTGCAGATAATTATATGAAACTGAAATAATCAAGGAATTGTACAGATGTTTTTGTTTGAATTGTTATCGGATATGTTGTTTGAAGGAAAATCTTTCAAAAAATAGTATATGGGTGATTCAGATGATGTTTTTGAAGCGACTGCATTGTTCATTATAAACTATGTTTTGCCATTGGGGGTTGCTGCTGGTACGATATGGTTGATTGTCGCAGCATATAAAAGTGATATGGAAAAAGATAAACAAAAACACCAGCAATCCGTACCTGTAAATAAAACAGTTATGTGGAATCCAAAACAAATTGATAAAAAAACAACAATTAAATATAACGATGTTAAAAAATTGTTGGCACAAATCCCTGGATCAAACAAAATAAATACAAAATAATTTTTAAGATTAATATTTGTTTATGAACTGTTCTGGTGGTATAATATATTCGTCAAGACAAGGGGGAATATATGTACGATGAACCATTTTTTTCAGTCGTAGTTTTTTTAGTTCTGTTTTTATTTGTTACTTGCTTTTCATGTATTTATTCTTTTGGAACACGCAGAAAAGTAGTGTTTACTGTGAAAGAGAAAGGAACATTAACACATGGATATTCAAATGACAGAAACGGAACGGTTTATACAAACTTTATGATTTATACCAAAGACAATCGGGCATTCAAAAATGTTAATTCTTTTTGGTTTTGGAAATGGCGTTCTACGGAATTACAGGCACAAATGAAAGTTGGCAAAACCTACTCTGCTTTGATTTACGGGTGGCGTATTGGGGCTTTTAATGTTTATCCAAATATTGTCAGTGTCAAAGAAGTAAAATCAAATAATAAAAAACACCGCAAATAATTGCAGTGCTTTTTATTTATCTTAAACCTTTTGCCTTGCAACATGCAGATGCGGCAGATTTCCAATCTGCATAGTTTTTACCGGGTGTTTTTAAATCATACCAAGGTTGCCAAGAATTACATTTTTGCTTTTCTGGGTCGGTGCATTTTGCGTATCTGCGCAAAGAACATGTTTCGGATGAAATTTTGCCCGTATCAGTTGTGCATTTAACAACAACATTTTGGTTTTTTGCATCACTTTTGCCAAATTCTTTTGTAGATAAAACCTGGTACGCAAAAGAATTACCAACAAATGCAAATGTAGCGATTAAAACAAAAAATATTTTTTTCATGAATGATTACCCCCATCTATATAAAATTATTATAAAATTTTTTTAAATTAAAAACAACAATGTTTTTATTCCTGGGTGGGTGTGGATGATTCTGTTATTTGTTGTTCTGTGGATACAGGCACAGATTCTTCTGTTGTTTGTTCGGTTGATACAGATTCATTTTCTTCGGTTGCGGGTTGCCGGTTATATTTGTTATGCGGGTCATTTGTTTCCAATTCTGCCTGTTCTGCATTCCATTGTGCTGTGTCGGGATGTTGTGTGCCAAATTGATTTGATGTAGACCAAGGTGTGTCATTCATAAACAAATAAAACAATTCGCCCTGGGGATTATCAGGGGTTGTTTCATCTAACCTGATGATTGGGCGAACAATATAAATATCTACATTGCATTGTGCACCGTGTTCATCTTGGAATTCATCAAGTTTATAGAAAAATTTTTCCGCGAAATCTGTTGCTTGCAAGAAAGCAGCATCATCATCACCAGGGTCTGTGCTGTTCCCTATCCACATTAACCACATACCATAATTGACGACGTTTTCTTGACCTTCTAAATCGTCAGCAGATAACAAACAGAAAGGTTTAAATTCTATGCCGTTTGAATATTCTTTGGATGTAGTTGATGTTTTATCATACATATCGCCCAAGAAATTCAAAGCGCCGTATATAAACCCGGCATCACGTTCAAATCTCATCAATCTGGCACCGTGTTTTCGTGTTGCATGATATAATGCGTCTTTCGCTTTGGAAGAAACAGAACTCATTGTTGCGCGCGCTGCTTTGGTTGATTTATTTAGTGTTTTTGAACTTTTGCTTGCAGCACGCAACGTTTTGAAAGAGCGTGAAAAAATGTTTCCTGTTTGTGGTCGTCGAAAAGCAGTTAAATCTCTGCGATATTTCATTAAATCAGTCAAAGTTTCTGTTTGTTGTTTGTATGTTGCAACATCTTTGTTGGTTTTGACCAAATCGTCAACTTTGTTTTGTAATGGTTTAATAGATTCTTGTAATGTTTTTTGTTGATCGCGTAATTTATCTGCATTTTTCAAAGCGTCAGATGTCATTTTTGGATCAATTTTTTGAGATGCCTCCAATATTTCTTTTGCTTCTTTTTCATATTTTGCAACATTTCTACCTGATCTTTGCGCCTTTTCCATATTTCTTAAAGTACGTTCATAGCGTTCTGCATTTTTGATATTTTTTTCCAGTTTTGCAATATCGTCAGAATGTTGTGCGATTTGACGCGTTATTTGTGTATAATCTTTCACTTTGTCTACTTTGGATAAACTTTTGACAGATTTCATCAGTCCTCTTGCTGCTTTGGTGGCCCTGCCCGTTTTAGCAGCGATAATACCTGCTTCGCCAATACCCATTGTTGCGACAGTTATGACTATATCGGCGACTATTTCTGCATACATAACCCATCCAAGATTTATGTCACCTGCAACATAATAATCATTTGTATCTTTTTCTAAATCTACAACTTCATGAACAACCTGGTTTATGGTATCGCTGTTGTTGGCCCATGCACTGCGACTGGTGCAATTGTAACCAATGGGATATAGTTTATCTATGTTGTCATTGATATACTGCATAGATACAATGTTGTTTTTATCTTTCCCAACAAAATGCGATAAAGAACCATGTTGAACGACCATAATTGCATACCATGCAGGATCTGTATTTATATAAATTGCAGGGTCATCAACATCGTTCAATTTTGGATTTGGATTACCATTTGGTAAACTGCGTTTGCTGGATAATACCAACAATTGTCGTAGTATTTTCGGGGTCGTGCTGTAATTTATAGTGATGCTTCGTTCGTTGGATGGAAAATTATAAACGATTGGTGAAAATACAATTGTTTCTGTTTCGGGTATAGATGTAATTTCCGGGCATTGTAAAATTTGTTCCAACACTTCTGGGGACTGCATTGTATTTTTTGCCCACATTCTTACATAATCTTCATCGTCATATTCTGTTACTTCGGAAGAATGGTCATATAAGCTTTGTGCAAAAATTGCACTGGAACATTCTGTTGGGTGCTGTTGATTATATCCCATTAAAATTTCTTCAGTGGTTTTAAATCCCGGATCGAAATCAATATTGTCTGCATTTGCGGGTGTGTGCGAAATAAAGCAAGTAATTGTAAATAAAAACAATAAAAAATTTTTTATCACAAATTTACTCCCTCGCCATCACGTTTTGAAAATTGTGAATTGAAATTTTTAACCGATATTATAAGGCCCGGCTAAGATTTTGATTTCATTTTTTTGCTCAATCTCATAAGATACAGAATAAATGATCCCTGCCGTGACAGCACCAACTGCCCCGATAATCCATCCCACAGGGCCAGAAGAAGCTAACAATCCAACGACGACACCAGTGGCAGCCCCACCGCCAAGAGAGAACAAAACAGCAGCATCTCTGTCGGATGATTCTGATTCCTGCAAATCTATGGCAACCAAATAAACACCCAAATTTTGACCGATGCATGATTTTCCATTTAAGTTTCGTGCAAAAGCTTCTGTTTTTTGAACTGCGGTTTTCAGATTTGTATAAACTACCAATTCTTCAACGGTTGACATAGTTTTTTCCATTATGACCAATCCTGGAAAAACGCGACGACGGTTGCCTTCTGGAAAATCAAGGAAGAATTCATTACTACTGCCACCGAATTCACTGAAAACTGCCTGACCTGCAACATTGACCGCTGTACTGTCGGATAACCATAATGTTGGGTTGTGGGCGGAACAGGACTTGGAAAAGAAATAATCAGTTTGAGGCGTATCAGATAACAGCATGGTGTTGCCTGGTTCTGGCACTTTATCTTTTTTCATGACCATTATCGCCATACGAGTAGTTGGATATTCAAACATTGTATCAATGCTGAAATCAAAAGCATATTTTTTACCATTGTGTGTGAAAGGAATTGTGCCACGTTGAACGTTAGTTTGTATTATTCGTATCAAACTGGACATGGGACATTTTGTGAGAAACAGACCAGCAATAGCAGTATAAATTTCTGCTTTTTTTGCCTGGATCATATCATTTGTTATTTCAGCCGAATCATCAACTTCTTTGAAAATACCTTTTGTTTTATCAAACAACAAATTTTGCCACGATTCAGCACTGGTATCCTCTGGATTTGTGATTGCTGTTATACAATCACTTAACACGTCTGCATGACATGGAAAAACGAACAAAGCAAAAATAATTAACAATACTTTTTTCATATTCTAAACACTTTTGTGTCCCCAGAAACATATTCTTCTGGGCCGGTATTCCCAGAATTATTTCCTTGATTTTGTTGATGTTGTTGTGTTTCTAATCTGGTTCTGTATGCGGCGCATTCAGGTGCATTTGCGTGTTCTGGACACCATTCGCCCTCTGATTTAATCTCTATTGTTCTGTATGCACTTTTGCCAGCATATGGGGCATAACCTTCGGTTGCATTTGCCATGCGCGCAGAAAAAGATAAATCTGCATATGTTGTAGGAAAAGCAACCGCGGACAGTGTCGAACTGTCCGCTGAATTCTGTTGCTGTAATTGTTGTAACTCCTGCGATCGTTCGTTTATTTCCTGTTGCCACTGCGGGGTTACCTGTTTATAAGGATTTTCTATCTGGGGAACATTGTTATTCACAGGTGGACCGTATACATTTTGATTTGGTGCGGTTGCCGTTGGAAATGCAACCTGTCTTGTTGGGGCATTATTTCCATATTGTGCAACATACGATTCGTATACACCGTCCAAATATCCAGAACATGCAGAAACATAATTATTTCCGGGCAAATTAGATAATTGAACCATTATTGCAGGACGAATATCCGCCAATGATGTGTTTTTACAATTATCACGTGCCATACATTGAACATATACCAATGATTGAACAACCTTGACACAATCTTCGGTATTTAAATCAGCACCCTGGACATATACAGGTTGTGGCATTTTTTGATTATATGGGGAATTCGGGGTCCAAAATGGATTTGTGGAATAATGTTGAACGTTTTGTATCTGGCCGTAATTTGAAAACACCGGAGATGCAGCATTTACAGAAAATATGCAAAATGCACCAATCACGGAAAACAACAAAAATCTCAGATATTTGTTTATCATTCCTTCCTTTTCGTTCAATTATACCAAAAATTGAATCACAATTAAAGACAAAAATCCACCCATCAAGAAGAAAGGTGCAAAAGGAACATATTTTTGATGATTCTTGTAACTCCATATCAAAGAAAAGATGCAAGACAAAGCCATCGCAACAGCCATATTCCGCCTGCCCCCAATAATTTGATGTCCCCCATACCAATTGGTGGAATCTTTTTGTTTTTTTGGTAATGTTCAAAAATGTATCCTATGATCAATCCCAAACAGTATCCCATAGAACCCCCAATCACAGAATCTGCGATTGTGACAGGCCATGGGAAAAATGATGTCAACAACAGCCCGGCAAACAGGAACGGAAACAGGTATATATCCGGAATCAATCTGTGCTTTAAATCCGAAGTTGACATACGGTATGCACAAAAGGCGCCACCGATTAAAAGTAAACAAAAAAATATATATGAAATCATGTTTTCTCTCTTGCGTTTCGATTCGCTTTTATGATACAATTATATTAAATATAAAAACAAGGATTTTTTTTAAGATGAGTAAAGGCTGGGACAGCAATATGCTGAAAAAATTAAAATCACTGATTGGCAAGGGCTTGTCAACTTCTGAAATGGGCAAAAAATTAGGCATGTCTAAAAATGCTGTGGTTGGTAAATTAAATCGTTTGGGTTGGAATCTTAAAGCGTCTGAACCTGCTGCTAAAAAACAGAAGGAAGAAAAAAAGCCAACAAAAACTGTTGCAAAAGCAATCGCAGATAAAAAATCTAAACCTGCTAAGAAAGTTGTGGTGAAACCTGTTGCGAAAGCAAAAGTAACAAAAGCGCCAGCAACAAAGGTGGCTGAAAAGAAACCAGCCAAGGTCATGGTTATGCCAGCAGAAAAGAAAGTCGCTGAAAAACCGGAGGTCAAAGAAAAAACTGTAATCAAGACAGCGTCTAAAAAGACCAAGAAAGATTTGGCTTTGCATGAATTGTTGATTCAACATGCTTTACAGATGGCAAGTTTAAAACCGAATCAGTGTCGTTGGCCAATTGGTGATCCTGACTCTGATAATTTTCATTTCTGTGGTGAACCTGTTTTTTCAGGTAAACCATATTGCTATGAACATTGCCGTCAGGCATATCAATTAACACCGCCAAAGAAAAAATAAAAAACGGGGGCATCAATGATAGGCGAGAGAGAAAATATCACAAGTGATACCGAATACGGAACATTGGTTATGCGTTCGTATGTCATAGAAGGTAACGAGATAAATGCATTTTATGATGCCTCGGACGATTTGATTTTTGTGTTGGATAACACAATCAATTCTTATAAACCAAATGTGTTGTTGGTTATCAATCCTGATGGCGATAAAAAGTGGGACGAAATATTATCTGGGGAATATGATGTAGATTTAGAAATGATTCGTCCAAAACAAGATAACAAATATCAAAAATTAGATATTGAATATTCCGGATTGTCGGTCTATGAAAATTTGATAAATGCCTATGATGCGGGCGATGGTTTGGAAGAACATTTGAATCAATTAAATATTTTGCGTGATTCTGCGGCCAGACACAGTGCTATGACCCGTTTGAATATCGCAAATGAAACAATCACTAAAACAAATGCTACAATTGTAAAAACTAAAGAAACAATCGTTAGATTGCAAGAACGTTTGAAAACTTTAAAGGCAAAATTATCCAGCCAGAAAAAAGAAATTGGTCGCGTTTCAACAAAACAATCTGCTGCTAAAATATTAAAGACAGAATCACAGATAGAAGCGACAAACGAAAAAATCAAACGAGCAAAGAAAAGATTAGATTCCGCACAAAAAAGATTGGAGACCGCAACTGTGGATGCAGAATTGGCCAGTGAATTGTTAAATCAACCTGCCCAGGAAATAAAAATGCCTGTGAAGACAAAACCTGTGGTTGCTGAACCAAAGGTGGCTGTTACACAAGCGGAAGAAGTTGAAGACGATGAAGAATTAGATGACGATTTTACCGATGAAGACGAAGAAATTACCGAAGAACAGGAAGAAGAAGTAAAGCCTTTGTTTGATACAGATCCAAATATCGTTGATGATGATATGGCATTTAAACCAATTTCATTTGAAGATTCTGTTGAAAAAACAGAAACCGTTGAAGATAACGAACCAGAATTGGAAGATCAAATAAAAGAATTGGAAGCAGAAACCTCTACTCCTAAATTAGAATTTGATCCTGTGCCTGAACTTCCTTCGTTTACATCAACAGAAAATGTTTCAGAAGAATATGAAACAACATTTGATACTAATGATAAACCAGTGTTAGATTCTATTATGCCTGTGCCTGACGAAGATAACAATTTGCAAAATGATTTCAAAATTGAAGAACAAGAACATATTGACAGTTTGGACCAGGTTGTAAATATGGAACCTCAAAAAACTATGCCGGCGGAAGATTTAATACGCCCTGTTCCACCTGCACCACAATCATTTAATGCACCAACAAATGTTGCACCTGTCAGACCTGTGGGTGACAATCAAACTGAAAGTTCAAAACCGACATTTGTGTATTATGTATTGTTGTTTATTTTGATTGGGTTGTCCGTATTCACTTTGTGGTTATACCAGAATCATATGGGAACTGATAAAACTCCTGCTTTGACAGAAAATATTGTTGCAGTTGAAAAGACAGAACAACCAAAGGTTGCAGAACCAGTGGTGGAAAAAGTAGAAGTTGCGCCAGTTGAGGAAGAATCTGCATTCATAGACGAAGAACCAGAAGTTGTTCCAGAACCAAAGGTTGAAGAACCTGTCGCTGAGCCAGAACCTGAACCCGAACCAGAGCCAGAAGAAGTTGAAGAAGATGAAGAACCAATAATTATCAATGCTGTGCCTGAACGTGTTTCAACATCTGGTGTTGTTCAAGAAGAAGAACTGGAAGAAGAACCAGCGGTTGTAGAGGTCAAAGAACCTGTGGTAAACAAACCTGTGTATGGTGCCAGTTCGAAACGTGATGATATGTTTGTTTATGACGGGGCAGAAGAAGCCGTAGAAGACGAAGGCCCACAGATTATTCATCAAGAAATTGTAATGGAAGAAGAAGTAACAACATATCCAGAAACAGACGAAGAAGAATATGTTGACGAAGAATATGCCCAAGAAGATGAATTCTTTGATGAAGAAGAAGCAGCATACCAGGCCGAGATGGCAGAATATGAAGAATAAAATAAAAACCGCCGAAACGGCGGTTTTTTTATATGTTATTTTTTTATTGTTTTTCAATCACTACAACTGCTGCGGAATAATCATCTTGATCAGTTATAGATAACATAACATTTGCGTTTGGGCCCGCCAATTCTTTCAGTGCTGTTTTTGCCCCACCCGCAATTACCAATTCAGGACGTCCCTTGTCGTCGTGTGAAACAGATATATCAGAAAAAGATATGTCATCGCTGAAACCTGTCCCCAATGCTTTCAAAGTGGCTTCACGGGCGGCCCAGAAATTTGCCAGATGTTTTTCAGCGCGTGCACTGTCTTCATCTGCGTATTCTAATTCTTTCTTTGTGAAAATACGTTGTTTTTTAAAGGCAGACCAATCCAAGAATCTATCGCTTTCAACCAAATCAATTCCTATTCCGATAATCATATTAATCCTTCCTTTGTTTTGTTGTTATTCTTCGTTGGGAATACTAATAATATTTGACCGATTCGTGCAAGCAAAAAATATAGTTATAAAAAAATTTATATTTTTATGGCGGATTCCAGTCGAAAACTATTTGATTTTTTATCTTTTTATGATAATATTCCGGCGTATTGAGTAAGTAATCATTTTGTTAAATTAAATAACAAAAGGAGAATGTCATGTTCGACACAAAAAAATTAAAAACATTCTCTTGGGTAAATGTTGGCAATCCAGATCATGAAGATTTTGAACGTTTGTTAACGGAATATAAAATCGATGAAGATAATATTATCGATATTTTGGACCCTGATGAACAGCCACGAATTGAATTCGAAGATGATTACAAGGTTATAATCGTTCGTTTCCCTATTGCTAATCGTGAAATGGATACTACTTGGCACACCGAACCATTGTGTATTATTTATTCAGATAAACGCGTCATTACTGTTTGTCGCAAAAGATGTGATTTGCTGGATAAGATTAAAGAAGAAGAAATGGTTAATCGCGAAACATTCATATTGAATATTATTTACTATATTGCTGAATCTTATCTGCGCGCATTAAAAGAATTAAATAAAAAAGTTGTAAATTCTAAAAAGGCATTACAAGAAAAAATCCGCAAACAAGAATTGATGCAATTGCTGGAAGTTGAAAACGCTTATACGTTGTATATGGCTTCATTGAAAGGTAATGTTGCAGTTATGGATAAAATCGATAAACTGCGCGGATTCGTCAAAGATGAAGATAACCAAGAATTATCTGAAGATGCACGAATCGAATTTAACCAGGCCATTGAAGTTGTAACCAGTTACAGCAAAATGTTAAAATCTATCAAAGAAACATTTGAAAGCATCATTAACATTGATTCCAACACTTACATTAACCGTTTGACCATTTGGAACATTGTTTTAATGGTGCCAAGCGTTGTTGTTGGATATTATGGCATGAATGTCTCATTACCATATGCAAAACATTCCCACACTGCGTTGGTTATATTTATCTGCATTATGGTATTACTGATTGGTTATGGGTTGTATACAATTGCCAGACGTAAAGTGTTTTAGAACTATCTTGTTTTGTGATTTCTGGCACGGACAGATTTCAAAGGATTAAAATTAGCAATGATTTTCTTTGCTTTTGGACAACCGACCAAATCTTTCAGATTATTAAAAGAACAATTAAAAGTTCCAGTGACAGTAACACCTGACATATATGGCAGGTGTGTTAAATACTTTCTGTGTGGGCCATATGCATATGCAGACAATTCAAGGTCGCCATGAATAACAAAATTTGGTGGTAATTCCCATACATTATAAACCTTGCCACGTTGTTGGATAAGTCCACGAGCACCATAAACCCCAAGTGATGGGATAGTAAATTTATTCGTGTCTAAAAACATTTTTACAATATGTAAATATAGTGGTCGTAAAGGCATTTGATTTTGTTCATAAGCATCATATAATTTATTTTTAAATACTTCTAAGCCAATAATTGTGTCGCCATTATAATCATATATAACATAATATTTAGATTTGCTTTTTTTCTTATTGGCGGAATAAGAAGCAGACATAGCCAATGTATCACATTCCATATCTGTAAATTCGAACTCAGCAATTTTCGCAGGTAATTCAACAGCTGTCATTTTTAATGGCAATTGCTGACAGCAATCTTTCATTGCATTTTGTAGATATTTTAATTTATCTATATTGTTTTTCATTTTTTAATTCCGGTATTTTTAATGATATAGTCAAAATTTGTTTCTATATCATCTGATGGTAACACGATATCAAAGAATTGTATATTGTTCAGACCAGACAACCATTGAATAGCCGGCATAGTTGTTGATTTGAAAGATTCTATACGTTTTTTTACGGCATTTTCATCCGCATCATCTTTGCGGTTGCCACCTTCTCTGATACGTTTTTGAATGTGCGCAAACATTGTTTCTTCGCTGATGTTCAAAAACAAAACACGAATATCAAATTTATCTGCATAATTATCAATCAGCCATTTGGCCTGGCCCAGTGTGCGTGGGAATCCATCCATAATAATATCTTGGTCGGTTGGAATATGTTTTTCAATAATAGGAAATAAATCTTCGTCTGACACCAATTCGCCACGTGTAATTTTTT
>JAKSTB010000031.1 GCA_024402815.1 Alphaproteobacteria bacterium
CGTGTGTTTTCCAATTCAGCTGCGACACGTAAATATCTGTCATTCAATTCCGCACTTTTAGTATTTAATTGCTCTCTGATTTTATCTTTTTCGTCCAATTCTGGTTCGGTTTCGGTTTGTTCGGCTTTTTGTTGTTCATCCATAACATCCGCGACCGATACAGATTCTATATCAACTGTTTTTTTATCTTCTTGATTTTCTGGCATAACTGTCATCCTGTTGTTTTTTATTAACTGATTGAATCTATTATAGGTAAGAAAGTTTTAGTTTTCAAGGATGCACCACCAATTAATAATCCATTGATGTGCGGAATTGATATAAATGATTTTGCGTTGGTTGCATTTATACTGCCACCATATACGATTGGTGTTGTGCCATGGTTGTGTTTTTTCAGGTATTCATAAATCATATTTATAATTTGCGCAGTTTGTTCTGGGGTTGGGGTTAAACCTGTTCCTATCGCCCAGCGCGGTTCGTAAGCAACAATGAATTTGCCGGATATTGGCAGGTTTTCTTTCATCATTTTTGTTATGACGGCTTTTGTTGCACCAGATTTATGTTCAGCCAAAGTTTCCCCGATGCAAATTATAGGAATCAGTTTATTTTTGATTGCGTTTTCCGCTTTTGTTTTAATCATTTTATTTGTTTCATCGTGATTTGAACGGCGTTCACTGTGTCCCACAATTACATATTTTGCACCAGTTTCAGCAATCATTTTTCCGGAAATATCGCCAGTATATGCACCATTATCGTGTTCGCTGATATCTTGGGCGCCAATTAAAACACCATGATTTTCGCCGGATAACAGAGTGAATGGCAGACATAAAATAACCCGCGCAGATGTTTTTTTACGGGATATTGTGGCGGTCATAGTGTCTTTTTCTTTCCTTGTCCCGTTCATTTTCCAGTTGCCGATAATAAATTGCATATTTGTTTCCTTTTTTATTGATTTTTTGTCTTGTTTGTTGCTATGGTATCACAAAAGGTGAAAAAATGTTAGAATATTTACGTAATGCAGCGGATAAACCGTTAGCGAAAGTTTTGATGTTTGTTTTAATTTTCAGTTTTGTGGGGTGGGGGGCTACCGACTGGATTTTTGGTGGTGTTTCCCGTGATACGACACTGATTCATGTTGGGGATGCCGAAATTTCGTTACAGCAATTTAACGAAGAACGTTCAAATCAATTGGCAACTATGACCAAAGATGAACAACGTGCAGCATATACCGATCCTGCAAAATCTGCAGAATTAACACAAAATGTTATGTCAAAATTGACAATGAATCAATTGATGGCAAATCGTGCATATGATTTGGGATTTATTGTTTCTGATAAACGAATCGTAGATGAAATTCGTGCAACAGAACAATTCCAATCAAATGGTGAATTTATGCCTTGGATGTTTGATTCTGCGTTAAGAAATGCAGGATTGACCGAACAAGATTACATAAATGCTTTGCGCAGTGGTATGTTGCGTCAAATGACTGTTGGGGCAACAAATGTTCCTGTGGCTGTTCCTGAATTTGCAGTTGATGCAATGTATAATGCCAGATATTCCATGCGCGATATTAAATATATTGGTGTTAAATTTGCTGACTTTAAAATTCCAGAACCAAATGAAGAACAATTGCAAAGTTTTTATGTGCAAAATCCAAAAGTTGTTCCTGAAACACGTTCTGTGTCTTATGTGTTTGTGGCTGCTGATAATAACAAACCTGATGAATATGACGAAGGTTTCAAAAAGGCCCAGACAATTGAAGATATGATTATATCAGGCGAAAGTATGAAAGATTCTGCCGAAAAATACAAAGCAAAATTTGTTAAAATAGACAATGTTAAACGTGGCGATAAATTGTCTGATAAAATTTTAACAGATGATTTGGTTGCAAAATTGTTTTCTATGGAAGCGGGTGTCGAAAGTGAATTGTTGGAATTGAAAGAAGGTTTCGCAATTTTGCGTGTTGACACTATTGTTCCAGAACACAATGCAGATTTCAAAGATGCCAAGAAAGAAATCATTGGCAAATGGAAAAAAGCTGAACAACGTAAAAATGCATATATTGCTGCAAATGATATGTTAATCAATTTGAACAAAAATGGTTCTTTGAAAAACACTAAATCTGCATCTGTCACCAGAACAGAGGGCGCACCTCTGTCTGTGTTGTCTGCAACATTTGCTGGTCAAGAAGGAAACAATTTAATTGTCGAAGATAATGATGCGTTCTATGTTTTGCATATTGGTAAAAATGTTATGCCAAAACCAGACAGCAAAAAGAAAGAATCTATTCGTAAAGAATTGGAGCAAATGTCCAGCAAATATGTTATGGATGATTATTCTCAATTCTTGAAAAGACATTATCCTGTCAAAGTTAATGAAAAAGTTTACAGAAGATTCATAACAAAATAAAAATCGCCCAATCGGGCGTTTTTTATTTATCATTTTTTCTTTTTTATTTATAATCGTAATATGAAAATTGAAACCTATGGAATTTTGATAAATATAAAACCGTTTTCAGAACGGGATGCCGTTGCACATATTTTTACAAAAGATTCTGGGGTGTTGGTTGGTATGATGCGTGGTGCTGTATCGGCCAAGAAAAATAAACCATTGGTTGGACAAATTGGTAATGTTTCGTGGAATGCCAGGTTAGATTCTCAATTGGGTGTATTTCATTGGGAAGCTGAAAAAAATCTGGCAGCACCTTTGATGTTTAATGCTGATTTGTTAAAAATTATGAATTCGGCATTTGCGTTGATATATACTTTGATACCGGAACGCGAATCGTACAATGAATTATATGAAAATACTGTTATGTTATTACAACAAATTATAGATAGCCCAGACCCATACAAAGAATATTTACAATGGGAAATCAATTTATTGGGGATTTTGGGGTATGGACTTGATTTAACAAAATGTTCGGGGTGTCAAAAAACCGAAAATTTATGCTATTTATCGCCAAAAACGGGCAGGGCTGTATGTGCAAAATGTGGTGAACCATACAGGGATAAATTGTATAAATTACCTGTTTCTTTGATGGTAACAGGAATGTTTATAAATCATATTTGCAATATCCAGGGTGTTGAGGTTCCAACCGCCAGAAAAATATTTTAAAATCTGCGTTTTTTTTGTTGCGTGGGTAAGTTTTTTTTTCTATTATCACACTGTTCAAACACAAAGGAGAAAACTATGACTTGGACAATCTTAATCCTGATTTTGGCAATCGCGTTGTATGTATTTAGCGGTTTTATCGTTAAATCTGACAGCAAGAAAGCTTCTGCTCAGGGTATCATCATGCACAGATTAGTATCTGTAGTCGCTATTGTGTTGATTGCAGGTTGCGTGTGCCGTTTGTGGACACCTGTGTATTTAACACAAACAAATCCTGAAATCTTGCAGGAAATGGTCGCTTCTATGCAAGCACAACAAGAAGCAGAAAAATCAAAAGAACTTCGCAGATTTGTTGAAAAACATATGGACGATATGATTGGATTTGCTCCAATCGCAGGTAATGTAGATGCCAAGAAAACAATTTTCTTGTTCTCTGACTATTCTTGCCCATTCTGCCGTAGAGTTCACGCTGAATTATCTCGTGTTTTGAAAGAACGCAATGATGTTCGCGTAGTTTTGAAAAACTTCTCAATCCACGGTGCTTTGTCTGATGCACCTGCAAAAGCTGTTATTGCTGCAAAATTGCAAGGTAACGATAAAGCAGCTGCTTTGGATAAATTGTTGATGGACAGAGAATATTACGGTCAAGAAGAAGCTAAGAATGCATATAGCAAAGATAAGAAAGACCAAGAAAAAGCAGCTAAAGCTGTCGAAGCTAATGTCATGAAATTGGCAAAAGAAGCCGGTTTGGACACTAAGAAATTAGCAGAAGACATGAAAGGTGATACAGTTGCTATGGAATTGGACAATGTTCGTGAATTGGCAGAACGTTTCGAAATCAGAGGGACACCATTCTTGATCATTGGTACAAAATCATTCCCTGGTGCGATTCCATACTCCAAAATTATTGAAGCTTTGAAATAATTTTGTGATTGACATTAAAACACCCACGATTGTGGGTGTTTTTTATCATAATTTTTTTATTTATCCCATACGGTTGATATTATTGATTCTGCCAATAAAGGCACAGACAATTTTGTTACATTTTCCATTTCTGATTTAATCAAATTCGAAAAGTTTTTGGCATCTTTTTCGCCACATTCAAATATGATTTCATCATGAACTTGTAATAACATTTTGATTTTATCTTTGTTTGGTTCGATTGTTTTATTATAGATATTCACCATTGCGCGACGCATTATGTCGGCTTCGAATCCTTGGATGGGTGCATTGATTGCGGCGCGTGTTGCATAACCGCGCAGACGTGGTACACGTGATTCTGGAATTTCAATTTTTCTGTGCCAAGGGGTATAAACGCAATGGTTTTCAAAAACAAATTTAGTTATATTTGTTATATATTCTTGTATCTCTGGTAATCCATCCATATAGGAATCTATGATTGATTTGGCTTTCTCTCTGGAAATGCCCAATTGGTTTGATAAACCAAATGCAGATATTCCGTAAATAATAGAAAAGTTAATTGTTTTCGCAGCACGTCTTAAATCGCGTGGTACGGGTTCATTATTTGGAATGTTAAATATTTTGCGTGCGGTTTGTTCGTGAATGTCCAAACCTTGATTAAAGGTTTCTTTGAACACCGCCACATTTGCGACATCTGCCAATAATCTTAATTGAATTTGTGAATAATCTATAGCAATCAAAGTATTGCCAGGCGATGCCACAAAACATTTCCTGATTTCTTCACCCAATTCTGTTTTAACAGGTATATTTTGTAAATTTGGGGCGCGACTGGATAGACGACCTGTGTTGGTGCTGGTCTGTAAATATGTGGTATGAATACGACCGTCCCCAGCAATTTGATGTGGCAAGGCATCGGCATAAGTGCCGGCCAATTTAGATACAGAACGCCAATTTAATATTTTTTCAACGACAGGGTGTTCATCTATCAAATCATTTAATTTATCTGCATCTGTGGAACGCTTTTTATCGTTTTTCAAATGTAAGTCATCAAATAATACAGTTGATATTTGCTTTGGGCTGCCGATGTTAAATTCGTGCCCAATCATTTGATAAATTTCTGCCTCTAAATCAGATAACTGTTTATGGAAAATGCCAGATAATTGATTTAATTTTTCACGATTGACATATACGCCATTTCTTTCCATTTGCATCAAAATAGGGCACAAAGGTAAATCGCATTCTTCATATAATTTCCGCAAATCAGGATTCGCATTCAATTGCGGACGCATCAATTTGTATAAAGCCATACAAACAACTGAATCTTCGCCTGAATATTTTGTAGCGGTATCAATAGATAGAGTTTCAAAATGTTTGTCGCAATCTTTAGTTTTTTCATCAAACAAATCATCAAATTTAATATTGCTGTGTCTCAGATATTTCACCGCCAATTCGTCCAGCCCATGACCATGTAGCGATCCATGCAATATATATGACAACAGCATAGTATCATCAAAAGGTTTAATTTGATGAACATCCCAACCTTCGTTGCTTAAAATATGTAAATCGTATTTAAGATTATGTGCAATTTTAACAACGTTTGGATTTGTGAATACGGGCCACAGTTTTTTATAAACAACATCCACAGATAATTGTTTTGGTGCCAATGTGTCAGAACCAAATAAATCCATGCTTTTTGATATGTGTCTGATTGGAATATATGCACCGTGAGATTCATCATAGGCCAATGATAAACCAACAATTTTATCTGATATTTGATTTAATCCGGTGGTTTCTGTATCAAATGCCAAAACATTTGTTATATGTGATAAAAATTCATCCAGCTCTGATTCTGTTGATATAGTAACCAGATTCATTTCTGGTAATGTGCGTTTTTCATCTTCGATTGATGTGGGAACATCAACCACAGGACAAACAGATTTTGCATATTCTGGCACGGGTTGTGAATCAGGAATGTCTTTGTATTTTGCAAATAATTTTTCTATTTTTGCCACCAAAGATTTGCTTTCTATCTTGGTGGTTATGAAATCCATAGTTGCATTGTAATTAAATTTAAATGGTTGAATATTTAATCCTTCTAAATCAACATCGCGTTTCAAAGTTACCAGTTGTTTTGAAATGTATGCCAAATCTTTGTGTTCTGATAATAATTTGCGAATTCTTTCATTTTTTACAGAATCTAAATTTGCATATAAATTATCCAGAGTTTTAAATTCAACGATTAATTCTGTGGCTGTTTTTGGGCCAACACCACGAACGCCTGGGACATTATCGGTTGAATCTCCCATCAAAGATTGAACATCTATGACCTGGTTTGGTGCAACACCGAATTTTTCAAATACTTCAGGTTCGTGAATTTCACGTTGTTTCATACCGTCATACAAAAACGTGCAATTTGATACCAATTGCATTAAATCTTTGTCGCTGGTAATTATGCGGGTTCCACCGTCGTTATTGCAATTATTTGTTGCGATTGTTGCGATAACATCATCTGCTTCGACCCCGGGGATACACAGAACAGGTATGCCCATTGTATGAACACCTGTTTTAATCAATTCTGATTGGGTTAATAAATCTGCGGGTGTGGCAGAACGATTCGCTTTGTATTCTGGGTAAATGTCTTGACGGAAAGAGATTCTTGATGCGTCAAACACGCATACAAAAGAATCATTTTCTTTGGCGGTTGCCAGTATAGGTAAAATCATATTGAAGAAACCATATACCGCACCCACAGGCATGCCATCCGACCGGGTCAAATTTGCATGGACTCCGTAATAGGCGCGAAATACCAAAGAATTTCCGTCAATTAATGTCAGCATTTCATTTCCTTAGAAAATATAACGCATTTTTACACGAACATTATATTCCATCATATCTGGTGTGATATTTGTGCCTGGAACTTTGTAAATATCTGGGGCATATAATACGCGACCTTCGACATCAAATTTCAAAGGAACCGCCAAAATATCGATTGTTGCACCCAACATACCTTGGTAGGCAGCAGTTGTTTTAATATCATATTTTGTGTCAATGCCACCAGAAGTAATAGTGTGATCGCCATTAAACACCATACCAATACCACCACCGATATAAGGTAAAATGATTGTGGATGGAACCTTGAAATATGCATTAACCATTGCTGTATTTGTGTTCAAATCAGAAGAATCAATATAATTATATTCCGCTTCAATTCTGAATACAGGAATATCCATACCTGCAATAGCCCCCAGTAATCTGGATGTAGAATTGTCATGATTATCCTTGGTAAAAAGGGTTTGTCCGCCCGCACCAACCATACCGCCGACATAGAAATCTGCGATTACACCGGCGTTCGCTGTGGACGCACATGTTAATACTGCAAGTGTTGAAATTAAAGATAATGAATTTATTTTCATATTTTTCTCCTTTATATGATATTATAGTATAAAACGAAGGTTATAACATGCAAGCAAATAAAATTTTTTTAATAGTAGGTTTGGGCAATCCTGGGGCCGAATATGCCAAGACACGTCATAATGTTGGATTTATGGCAATCGATTCATTAACTCCGGCGGATGCAGTTTGGAAAAATGAAAAAAAGGCATTAACCGCGCATTGTGAAATCGGGGATAATAAAATTATTTTTGTAAAACCACAAACTTTTATGAATAACAGTGGTGAAGCGGTTGGGGTTTTGATGGCTTTCTATAAAATTCCATTGGAAAATTTGATTGTTATCCATGACGATATGGATATTAAATTAGGTGAATTTCGTGAAAAGGTGGGTGGTTCCAGTGCCGGTCATAACGGAATAAAATCCATAGATGCCGCGGTTGGCAAAGATTATAAACGTATCAGAATAGGCATAGGCCACCCACGTGATTTCGATTCACCTATTGATCCTGTGGATTGGGTGTTGGGTAAATTTGACAAAGACCAATTAAAACAAATACAATCAGTCATAGAATCTTTGGAAATTTAAATATTATTAATACGATATTTTGAATGTATACCCATCCTTAGGTACGTGCGGGATCCTTTCTGTGCAAAGTGTGTCGCCATGGTACCAATTCCATTCGCCTTCATTAGTGGTTGCATCAGTAATTTTATATTTATATTTGCAGGTAAAACCGTCTGCATTGGTGTAATGCATATATGGTTTTCCGTTATCACCAGGTACATTCGGTGTGATATAATTACCATATTTATCTATCAAAAGTATTTTGTCGCAAGTCATGCTGTATACGGATGCTTCATCTGATTCTACAGGCAAAGGCGGATTACCGGTTGTTAAACAATACAGTGAATATTTATTGGATGCAAATGAACAATAATATTTGTCTTGGTCGGAGGAACAAATGCCTTCTTGGATAAATATTGCTTTCTGGCCAGGAGTAGAAACACATATACCGTTGCTGACATTAAGTGTGGGGCAACAGTTGCCGAATTTATCTTTGGCCGCATTGCCATTCGGACAATCATTGGTTATTACATTGTTTGTTTCAGTTGATACATACAAAATTTGATCTGTTGTTTCCACCGTAGCACCATTGGTGGTTGTTATATCATCTGATGTAATAACTTCTTTGCAGGTTCCATTATCATATTTGTAATTCACAGGGCAATTATATGAACTGCAACTGTCAATATTATCTGTTGTACCTGTATTTGATGCGAACCAAGACAGCAAAGTTGTTCTGTCTTCGTTTATTGGCGTCAAAATTTTATTTTCATTGATAAAATTTTCGCCGTCATGTTGAACCAAAGCGGTATTAGTTGTAATCGCAGAATTCGGTTTGTTTTGACAATTGCCCCAGATTTGTTCGGCAATACGGCATGCCTTTTTCTCGTCATCTGATACATCTAAACATATATCTGGAACCTTTTGAACATCGGCAACATCCAGTTCGTATATAGTGGTATAATAACTTTCACGGGTGTCATCTGTTATTTGTTGGTTTATAGCGGCCAAATTGCTGGATTGATTGACGCAATTTAATACTTCTTGCCAACATACATCGCGGTTTAATATAGAACGTCTTGGTCTGGACGCAAAACTTTCACACAAACCAAAGTTACCAGAAGTTCCGTTGCATTGTTGTATGATGCAATCTTTACCAACGGTTGTGCAGGTTTCAATTATTGTATTGTATGATGTTTCCCCAGAGATACCTGCCATTCCAGATTGCCATTGTGCAGAGCCACCACCCGATGCCGCCATTAAAGTTACACAAGATTGTTCGATATCTGCACATATTTGATTGACGGTTGTATCTGTTAATACACCAAATGTAGATAGTGCGCGTGAATCAAATTCACTTAAGCTTTCTTTCGAAGTATTTTTACATTCTGTTACCAATGTAACGCAACTTTGTCTGACTTCTTCCAATTTCTTGTTTTGTGCCAATTTGATTTGTGCCAAAGCATCACTTAAAAATTCAGTCCACACAGTATCCGCGACATCTTGGCACTGTTCTATGGCGGGTTGTAAAAACTTCTTTTTAGAATTCAAAAATGAAACAAATTGTGAATTTTGTGTCATGCTGGCCCAGGTTTGATCGCCATAAGGTTCTGTCAACAAAGTGGTCATACCGTACAAATTTTCAGACAAAAACACACTTCCATCCGCAGGGTTTATATATTGCCCCGAAATATCCAAACATTTATACAAATCTGTGCCACATACAGAAGCGTCCGATAATTGCGCCAAAATCTTTTTTTTGCATGTTAATACATCATCAGAATTTCTTTGTTGATATGCGTTTAATCGTGCCATATCCAACAAAGCACCACTTTCGTGAATTTTTTCAATGGCATTGTTGTATTGGGAATTATATGCTTTTGCGACAGTGTTACAATCCTGTTGAATTGCCAATTTATAATTATCTTGGATAATGTTGATTTCATCTTCGGAACAAACCTCTTTGGCCATTTCCAAACATACCGGCAACACAGCATTGTATAAATCTAAACCCGATTTCGCAGATGTAGATATTCCAGATGTTGAATCAATTGTGTCCCATGCGCTGTCGGTGTCCAAAGACAAAGATACAGATGATAAACTGTTGTTGATTTTTGAATCAGAAGAATTATTCAAAGCATCGGTTATTTTCTTTAACAATTTTTCAGATGAAGATGTATCTGTCTGGGAATATCCTTCTTCGCCTTCGGTTGCAACTTTGGTAACAGAAACATCTTCTTTGTCCATGCCAACCAATAACAATCTTTGGTTGAAATCCATCATTTTTGTTTCGGCTGCATTGAGTTGTTTTTTCAAATTGTCAAATTCATGAATTCTGGACGAACATGCGCATCTGCGTAAATTTGTATCTTTGGTGGCACAAAATTCATCCATACAATCATAATAAACCGTTTTGCATTTTGATATGTCGCGTGATTTAATATCTGATATTTTTTCTTCGTTCACTTCGGCAGCACGAACATTACGGGCCGAAACAGTTGCGTTGGCAACAGGGCGTCTGGTGCTGGGTTTGGCAGAGGTTGTTGTGCCGGATCGTGATAATGTTACGCCACGTGGTGTTGTTGATATATTTCTGGTTTGTTGTTTGTTGTTTGAATCTGGAACCTTTGTTCTTTGTTTTACACTTTTTCTGTCATTGTTGGTTGTGGCAGATGTTGTTTTTCTGCTTTGTACAGATGGGGTTGTGCTTCTTTGATTTTTTGATACAGAACGAGCATTTTCCGTCTTTTTTGAATTTTGTTTTGTGGATACGCGTGATCCCGCCGTAGTGGCAGATACAATATTGTTCACAACATCACGTTTTGATGTGTTACGAACCGTTTCTGCACAGTAAACAGATGTCGTCTGAAATACAGACAAACCAAGGCATACAGCGAAAAACGGTATAATCCTTTTCATTCCTTAGGTTTATGTTAGCAAATTTATAAAATTTTGAGCAAGCAGAAAATTAAAATTTTTTGTGTTTTTTACGAATAAAAAATGTATTGGTGTGGACGGGGGGAATTGAACCCCCAAGGATTGCTCCACAGCATCCTTAGTGCTGCGCGTC
>JAKSTB010000032.1 GCA_024402815.1 Alphaproteobacteria bacterium
ATGTTTTGCTGACCGCGTCTTTCCAATTTTTAATTTCCAATGCCGAACAATCATTATAATTCATATCCGGCACAGTGACTGTAAATGTTGTATCGCCTGCTCTGGTAACCGTATATGTTGTGTTATATGGACTGGTTGGGCTGATTGATAACGCAGACAATATTGTCGCACTGACCATTTTTGCTTCTACTGGGAATGTTTCGTGTTCTGCGTACAGAGAACGCACACCGGTTGCGATGTTCATAACATCATCAATAACGCGATTACGTCTTTGTGATGCAGATGCATTCGAAATCAATACAAATGCCCCAGCGGTAATCAATCCCATAACCGCCAATACACCGACCATTTCAATCATGGAACGACCAGATTCATGTTTTCTTGAATTTTTCATTTTTTCCTTCCTTTGTTTTTTATGAATTATTTATTGAATGTAACAGTGAACTTGTTATTCGTGGTGTCACATGTTTTGCTGACCGCGTCTTTCCAATTTTTAATTTCCAATGCCGAACAATCATTTGCATTTGGATTTGGCACACTCACAGAAAATGTTGTTCCACTGACCTTGGCAACCGTATATATTGAATTATACGGACTGGTTGAATTGATTGACAAAGCGGACAATACTGTCGCACTGGCAATGGTTGGGAATGTGTCGTGTTCTGCGTACAGAGAACGCACACCCGCTGCAATATTCATGATATCGTCGATAACGCGATTACGTCTTTGTGATGCAGATGCATTCGAAATCAATACAAATGCCCCAGCGGTGATTAAGCCCATAACTGCCAATACGCCGACCATTTCAATCATCGAACGACCAGATTGCTGTTTTTTATTTAATGTTTGCATTGTTACACTCCTTGTATTTTTGCAATTTATATTTTATCATAAAAACCATGGTCGTTCAATTCAAAGATTTAATCAAAAATGCCCCCCTGGCCCCAGGTGTCTACAAGATGTATGATGACGCTGGGAACCTGCTGTATGTGGGCAAAGCAAAGAATTTGCTTAATCGGTTGCGCCAATATATCGACATTTCAAAATTGGAAACTCATAAACAAATTATGCGAAATTTGGTCGCACGGGTCGAATGGGAAATTACTCAAAACGAATCAGATGCTTTGATTTTGGAACAAAACTTAATCAAAACATTAAAACCAAAATATAATGTGATGCTGACTGATGGAAAAATGTATCCGATGTTGGCTTTGACCAAACATGAATTTCCACGTCTGCTGAAATTCCGTGGCAAAATTTCACAACGCAGGGATGTTTATGGACCATACCCATCTGTATCTTCATTGAACGAAACAATTAAAACAATTCAACGCGTTTGTAATTTACGAACCTGTAATGATACCTTTATGAAGAATCGTTCCAGACCATGTTTGTTATATCAAATTGGTCGATGCAGTGCACCTTGTTGTTTACCACAAAAAAACTATGATAAAAATGTTCAATTGGCACGCAGAATTTTAACAGGAGACAGCGAACCTATCATTTCCGATTTGACTAAATTAATGAAAGATTTATCCACCAAACAAGATTATGAAAACGCTGCAATTATTCGTGATAAAATAACCGCATTAACAAATACATCAAATCGCGGTATACGACAAAACACGCCGTATACACCAAATATTGATTGGGATAAAAATGTTACAGATTTGGAAAATTGGTTGGGCATAAAAATCGAATCTGCCGGGGTGTTTGACAACTCCCATTTGTTTGGTAAAAATCCAGTTGGTGCAATGATTGCTTTTGGTCATGAAGGTTTTATAAAATCTTCATATCGTCATTTCAAATTACACGATATGCAACGCGCAGGAAATGATATTGCCATGATGGAAGAATTCGTTCAGCGTGCAATCAAAGATTGTCCAAAAATGGATTTAATTATTGTCGATGGTGGTATCGCACAATGGAATATTGCGAATCGCATTTGTGATGGCAAAATTCCTGTATTGGGTGTTACCAAAGGCGAAGTTAGAAATGGTGATGAACATTTTATTATGCCTGATGGTTCTGTGAATAAATCATTACCAAAAGATTCCGCCCTATTTCTATTATTACGTGCGGTCCGTGACGAAGCGCATCGATTCGTTATTACATATCACAGATCTGTGCGCGCAAAACAATTAACCGCTTCGGTTCTGGATTCAATCGAAGGTATCGGCCCGATTCGAAAAAAGCAATTATTACAATATTATGGTTCGGTTAAATCGGTTATGGATGCAGATTTAAAATCACTGATGCATGTTCCAGGACTGGGCAAATCTGCTGCTGAAAAAATATATGCATATTTCCATTCTGACGTGTTATAATCAACAATATAAAAAACAAAAAGGATTTATTATGAAAGCATTTGTTAATTTCTTGTCCGCATTTCGTATTGTTGCGGCTTTTTTAATCATCCCAACAATCATGTTAAAATGGTCATGGGTGACTGTGATTTTATATGCCTTGGCCGCAATGTCCGATTGGTTTGACGGCTTTTTGGCACGTAAATATAATTGCTGTTCAAAATTGGGTGGCGTTATGGATCATATCGGGGATAAATTATTGGTATGTAATACATTGATTCTGTTAACACTGATGATGCCTGTTTGGTTTATTGTAATTCCTGTTATGCTTATGATTGCTCGTGAATTATATATCAGTGGCCTGCGTGAATTTTTAGGAACTCAAAAAATTGAAATGCCTGTACCAAAGGCACGCTTTTCAATGGGCAAAATAAAAACAGCGTCCCAAATGGTTGCGACAGTTGTATTTTTGTTGTGGTTTGCAATTGGTTCGTCTATTACCCCTGCAACTGACAGTCGTGTTATCTTTTTCTTGATTTACAGATTGCCACAAATTGGAATCTTTTGCTTGTGGTTTTCATTGGCTGCTTCATTGTGGTCCGCAGTACAATATACATTTACATTCACAGCCAAATTGAAAAAGATTAAATAAAAAAATAACCCAAAAATTACAATTATAAAAATCCGCCTATACGGCGGATTTTGTATTGTATATCAAATTTAACTATACAAATAAATCTTTCACGAATTGTGCATGTTCGGTAATAAATTTGAATCTGAATTCAGGTTTTTTACCCATCAAATCGTACACCAAAGTTTTTGTTTTTTCGGTGTCTTCCAATCCCTCTTCCGTCTTGGGTGGCAAATCAACACGAATCAATCTGCGTGTCTTAGGTGACATAGTTGTTTCCTTTAACTGATTTGGCATCATTTCACCCAAACCTTTGAATCGAGATATTTCAACACGTTTATTTTTATATTTACCGTTCTTTAATTCTTCCAATTCTTCATCTGTATCTATGTACATCGATTCGGTTCCACAGGTTAATTTATACAATGGCGGACAAGATAAATACAAATGCCCCCCATAAATTAACTGGGGCATATATTGATAGAAAAACGCCATCAACAGTGATGCAATATGACTGCCATCGACATCCGCATCAGTCATAATAATTATTTTTTCATAACGCAATTTTGCATCATCCCAATCTTTTGCGGTTCCTGCACCA
Source organism: Alphaproteobacteria bacterium (assembly GCA_024402815.1). Classification (GTDB taxonomy): domain Bacteria; phylum Pseudomonadota; class Alphaproteobacteria; order Rs-D84; family Rs-D84; genus Enterousia. Next base: position 3,539 of record JAKSTB010000032.1, read on the forward strand.
ATAATATCAATCAAATCATTTAATTCTTTGTTGGCACTGAAACGTTCATCAGAATTAGACAACACGTTCAAAACCTTGCCACGCAGTGGCATAATCGCCTGAGTTGCACGATCGCGCGCCTGCTTTGCAGTACCACCAGCCGATTCCCCTTCGACTATAAACAATTCAGTTCCTTCGACACCATGTTTGGAACAATCTGCCAATTTAGCAGGCATACGAATTCTTTTTGTCGGTGTTTTACGCGCAACATCTTTGACTTGTTTCGTCTTGATTCGTGCGTTTGCTAAATTGATAACAAATTCCAATAATGCGTTCGCAGTTTTTGGGTCAGATGCCAAAAACATTTCCCATGGATCTTTGATTGCGTTTTCTGTATATCTGGCAATTTCAGGGTTGGATAATTTTTCTTTTGTTTGACCTAAAAATTGTGGTGTTTTGTAAAACACAGATACAATCGCCGCCACAGAATCAAATACATCTTCACTGACAATAGATGCGGCTGATTTATTATTTATCTTTTCACCGTATGCCTTCAATCCCTTGGTAATAGCGGCCTTGAATCCGGCCTCGTGCGTGCCACCATCAATTGTTGCAATGGTATTACAATATGACGCAAAAAATCCATCATCAGATGCCGCACCATTTTCATCGGTCAACACATTCAGCGCCCATTCAACACGTCCCATATCATCTGGAAAATCAACAGAACCCGAAAATATCTTTGGCAAAATGTGTGGTTTGGAATCTGTTTTTTCTGCGACAAAATCTGCAACACCGTTTGGATAGTAAAATACTTTGTCTGCCTCTATATTCATATCTTCGGTCAACAAAGATGGATTACAATGCCATTCAATTTTTACCCCACGCGACAAAAATGATTTAGCACGCGCCATGCGATAAATCTTGATTGGTTTGAATACGGCATTTTCACCAAATATTTGATCATCCAAAGTAAATCTTATTTTTGTTCCATGAGCCTTGGTTTCCGCGCCACGTGAAATTGGACTGGTCGTTTTACCACGAGAAAAAGTTTGATGCCATTCATATCCATCACGCGAAATTGTAACAATCATCTCGGAAGACAACGCATTAACAACCGCACTGCCAACGCCATGTAAACCACCACTGGTTTTATAAACATTATTATTAAATTTACCACCAGAATGTAATGTGGTTAAAATAACCTCCAACGCAGATTTACCAGGATATTTAGGATGTTCATCCACAGGAATCCCGCGACCATCATCTGTGATTTCTATGGTTTTAGAATCAATTAAATTCACAACTATCTTTTTTGCAAAACCAGCAACCGCCTCGTCAATAGAATTATCCATAATTTCGACAGGCAAATGATGCCATGCTTTTTCGTCTGTTCCACCAATATACATACCCGGACGCAGACGAACCGGTTCCAAGCCCTCTAAAACCTGAATATCTGATGCATCATATTTATTCATTATTCTTTCCTGTTTTTATCAAGGTATTATTAGAACATTTTCCCTTTTTGTGCAAGGCAAAACTGTTATTAAACGGCTAAAATATAACATTTCAATACACTTGATTTTTAACAAAAGATAACTATATACTTGGTATAATAAAGAATAAATGGATAGAAAATGAACAAAAATCCTTATGAAGTATTGGGTGTTGCCCGTGATGCCAGTGATACAGATATTAAAAAGGCATATCACAAATTGGTTATGAAATATCACCCTGATAAAAACCCGGGTGACAAAACAGCCGAAGAAAAATTTAAAGAGGTTAACAATGCCTTTGATATTTTAAAAGACCCACAAAAACGTGCCGCATATGACCGTTTTGGCGATGCCGCTTTTGCTGGTGGCAATGGCGCAGGTGCGGGTTTTGGTGGCAACCCATTTGGCAATGGCTCTTTCCATTTCAATATGGGCGGTGGTGACATGGGTGGCATGGAAGATATCTTACGCGAAGCCATGCGTGGTTTTGGTTTTGGTGGTGGTTTCGGTGGTGCTGGAACTGGCCGTGGGGCTGCCCAACAATCTGGTCGCGATTTATTGGATGAAGTTGTCATAGATTTAAAAGACGCATATTTTGGTACAACCCATACTGTAAAATTTACCAGCGCTGTTAAATGTGAAAAATGCGGTGGTAATGGAACCGCAGACGGCAAACCTGCAAAACCTTGTTCAACATGTGGCGGAACAGGATATGTCCACACACGCCAGGGATTTTTCGCGGTTGAAACACCTTGTCCTGACTGTAATGGTTTGGGGCGCAAAATTGATAAAAAATGTCCAGATTGCGACGGCACGGGAACTGTTAACAAACAAAGAACATTGGATGTCAAAATCCCTGCTGGTATCCAAGACGATGCCAGATTACGTTTGGCAGGTATGGGCGAAGCCGCACAAAATGGTGGTAAACCTGGGGATTTCTATCTGGATATTCATATCCGCCCACATAAAACATTTGTTCGTTCAGGAAATGATTTGTTGATGCACAAAGATATAGATTTCGCAACACTTGCATTGGGTGGTGAAATTGAAATAGAAACAATAGATGATAAAAAATTATCCGTCAAAATACCTGCAGGTACCCAGGTCGGCGAAAAATTACGTGTTCGTTCACACGGTATGCCAAATACTCGCGGTGGCTTTGGCGATTTGTATATCGAAATTGGTGTAATTATTCCAAAGAGATTAACTGAAAAGCAAAAGAAAGCTTTAAATGAATTCGCTGGAATAAAATCAGACAAGAAAGGATGGTTTTAATCTGATACAAACAAAATAAAAACACCTGCCATATGCGACAGGTGTTCTTTTTCCCCTTTTTTTGTTCTGGGAACAAAACTTTATTTACATAATTTGATTAAATCTTCCATTTCTGCATTCAATATCAAATCAGATGTCTTTTGATTTTCAATTTGGGCCAATGCGTACACAACTGTTGCATGATCACGACCACCACAAACATTGCCAATTTCAGTCAAAGATAAATTTGTAACATTCTTCAACACAGCCATCATCATTTGACGTGCCTTGACCAATCTGCGTGCACGTGAATTCCCACAAATTTCATCATATGAAACACACATTTTTTCGCACATAGATTTTACCATAGACAAAGGTGTTTTACTTTTTTCCAACAAATTACCCAATAAACGTGTTGCGATGTCCATATCAACACGACATCCCATCAATTCTTCATATGTTTTGATTTTATTTATAATGCCATTCACCAAATGACCATCAGCAGCAATATGTTTAGACAATTCATCTGCAACATTCGAATCGATACCACTGCGAACCAACATATTGCGTCTGATGCTTGCGTTTGGTGCAACAACATCTACAACCAAACCAGATGCGAACAAAGATTTAATATGATGATCGAATCCCGCCAATGCACCTGGTGCAACATTTGCAGTTAACACAACACTTTTGCCGGCATCACGCAAATCCATAATCAATTGAACAAATTCATTTGTAGTTGCATTTTTACCAGCCAACGCACAAACATCATCCAATATAAACATATCGCAATTACGACAAAAATCTTTGAATGAAAATACAGTTTTATCGCGCAAGCTGCGTGTGAAATCTGCAACAAATTGACCACCACTCATCATGACAACACGTTTATCTGATTCGGCACAAATACAACCAGCCAACAAAGATTTACCGGACCCCGATGCGCCACATATAAACAATTGTGAAAAAGAAGCACCACCCAATGCCATTTTTTTGCATGCAGCCACAGTGAACATATTGTCATCACTGCATATAAACTTATCAAATCCAATAATATTGTTTACTTTTTTAGAATTTGTTTCAGGAACATATTCGCAAACAACATTATCATTAGCAGTTTGATTCACAATATTATTATTAGCATTTTTTACAACGATATTCGCAGTCAAAGAAAAATCCGCTGCTACATTTTCAATTACATCTTTATATGAATTTCTAACGTAATCAGCGGCAAATTGATTGTGAGCAACAAGATTCAAACAATTATTTTGGATTTCAAATTGCAAAGGTAATATCCAAGCAGTAAATCCCGCAGAATCCATTCTGGCAGCAATTGCCTGTTTGATTGATTCTACATTCATATTTTGTTTTATCGCTACCGATTGCATGTCGTTTGCTCCTTTCCTTTCAAAGAGTTTGCGTTGCGCAAGGGTATAAAATCCACCTGCAGATAAATACTAAATTCTCTATATAAGAATTTAATATTTATATCGCCCTACTCTTTTCTTCTCTCGACTGTTTGATTGATATGCATCAATCGTTTGGATACAGAAAACAATTTATAAGATTAATTTCAGTTTGCAACTAAATGTTAATTTATTTTTTAACATTTATTTTTTGACAACGATTCGTTTTTTCCCTGGTTTTTCGCACTTTGTATATACACTGTATATACATACAAAAAATTAATTTAAAACATATCCGCCGTCTTGTTTTCTTATTAAACCTTGTATTTCAAGCATGACCAAATCACCCTTGATTTCCGCAACACTTTTTTTGACAATATTTGCCAATACAGATTCAGACACAGGGATCATCCCTATTTTATCTAAAAGGTCATTTTGGCATGTTTGATTTTTTTTATCCGTATGTGTCTTTTTATCATCAAAGAAATCATTTAATGACATACACAATGTTGCCTGGCCAGATTTAATCAATGAATTTGGTCCCTGGCTACGTGGATCAGATGGGTGTCCAGGCACCGCAAATACGGGCTTTTTATAATTCAAAGCGAATCGGGCGGTGGTCATACTGCCAGATTTCATATCAGCTTCACTTATTATTAACATATCGGTCAACCCGGCAATCCAATGATTTCTTTGAACAAAATGATTCGCCATAGGTGTTGTTCCAACAGGCATCTCACTGATAATTGCACCACGATCTAAAATTTCATAATATAACGATTCATTTTCCAACGGCCATATGTAATCAACACCGCCCGCCAATACCGCAATTGTTTGTGTGTTACCAGGCACCCGCAAAGCGCCATTATGCGCCGCAGTATCTGTTCCAATTGCCATACCCGAAACAACTGTGTATTCATGTTCCGCAAAACCCGTTGCCAAATCAGCAATAAATTCCATACCAGCCGCAGTTGAATGACGCGTTCCAACCATAGAAACCATTTTTTTATTCAGAGTATCTATATTTCCACGCACAGATATAACGGGCGGATGATTTTTAATTGCGTATAAATTCTGTGGGTATATGGAATCTGTATCAGTGATATATGTTATCCCTAATTCTTGTGCGCGTTCCATTTCCTGTTTCACAGAATCTACGAAATCCTGACTTAAATGCAAAGAATCAACCACGGCAAATTCATCATGCATTTCGGCAATTAAATTATTATATTTAACCGCCCCTATGCCAGGACTTCTTAATATCAAAAGTTTCTGTAATAACATATTATCCATAACAAAAAAGATTGTAGAACAAATCTACAATCTTCTTGAAGTAAAAAATTACTTTTTATTTAAGATTAGTTAGCAAATTCATTAACCAACGCTGCATATTCACTGCAGAATGATTGACTTGGATCTGCTGCGCAAGCTTGTTTGATAGTTTTCAGGTTCTCAACATATTTGTTATATTGAGAAAGATTCTTTTCTTTCATAACCAACAATTGAGATCTGTACAATTCTTGTTCAGACAAAGCTTTTTGACCCTGGACTTTTCCACCAATCAATTTGTTTCCGAACAATTCCATTGCACCAACACCAACTGCTGCACCGCCAACAGATGACAAAACGATACCTGTTACACGGTTGCCTTTCTTGGCATCCAAAATACGTTTTTCAACAACGTTTTTATCTACCCAAGAACCGCATTCAATGTTTTCACCCCAAACAAAGTATTTAGATTCCAATCCTGATGCAGAAACTCTCGATTCGTCATTAGATTTAATATCAACTTTGACGAAGCAAACATTGTTTTGCGGGTTCACGACATCTTCTACCATGTTGGCATAGTTAGATGTGTTGCTGTATTTTGAAGCCCACACGAAAGTATTGCCCATACCAATATTATTGTTTATACATGCATTTCTTTCTGCTTCACGTGTATCCACTTGTGGTTCTGGCGCAGGTGGAGTTTGAACCTGAGCTTGCGGTTGAACCAATGGTTCTGGCTGTACCGCAGGAACAACATTTGTGTTATAAGTTGCCTGACCTGTTGCAATAGACATACTGTTTAATTGGTTAACAGATGCTGTGTAACGCTGTGTCGTTGGCGCTGGCGCAACATTGTGAGCGAACATAGATGCGCGTCCATTATCGGCAGCGAAAGCATTTACCGCAACCATAGACAAAACCAATACAGAAAAAATTCCCTTCTTCATGATCAATTCCTCTCTTTGTTATACGTGTATTATACCACAAATTTTATATAAAAACAAATACTATCATATAAATGATGTACTTATTTTTTCCATTTCCATTCAACTTTTGATTCTTTACCTTGAATCAATCTTAATATGTTTTCTCTGTGTCTTAATAAGCATAATATCGCGATAGCGGTGAAAGCCACCCCAATTCCAAAACTCATAGCAAAACCCAGCACAGGAATTAAACAAAATATAGTTATTGCCCCTGCAGAAGAATATCCTGAACTCAGCGCGACCAACAACCATTCTATGCCACAAATTACAAACATAATTGGGTTCACAGCCAGAAACACACCAAATAACGAAGAAACCCCTTTGCCCCCATGAAATTTTAACCAAATTGGGAAACAATGTCCCAGCATCGCAACAAAACCACACAAAACACCAAACACTTCCCCACCAATATATCGGCCCAATAAAACAGCAATTATTGCTTTAATCATATCCAAAATCCAAACCAATCCGGCCAATCTTAATCCCCCAACTCGCATAACATTTGTTGCGCCGATATTACCACTGCCCACTTTACGTAAATTTATATTTTTTGCCATTTTAGTAACAATGATTCCAAAAGGAATAGATCCCAATAAATAAGATATTATTATAGATATTATATATAACATATTATTTTTCCTTGATTTTAAGTTTGTTTTTTATAAAATAACATAAACCATATAAAAATAAAAGGAAAATAAAGTGGCTAACCATAAATCATGTGATAAAAGAATTTTAGTAACGGCAAAGAAAAATGCAATCAATACTGCACGTCGCAGCGCTGTTAAAACCGCAACAAAAAAAGCATTAAGTGCGATTGAATCTGGCGACAAAGCCGCAGCAGTTGCAGCAACACGCGAAGCTGAAAGCAAAATTATGAAAGCAGCCGGCAAAACTATGCCAAAGAAAGCCGCTTCCAGAAAGGTTGCTCGTTTGGCAAAGAAAGTTGCAAAGATTGCTTAAAACCAAACTTTTATCTAAATAAAAAACCGCCCAATCGGGCGATTTTTTATTTCAACCACAAACCCCATAATT
>JAKSTB010000033.1 GCA_024402815.1 Alphaproteobacteria bacterium
ATTATTATTAAAAAGCAAAGGATGGGATTGAGAAAAATTTATACAATTTTTCTTGCTGTTTTATTTTGCATTGGCAATGCCAGTGCTGCTGTGCGTAATCAAAACACAATATCCAGACCCGACACAACCAATGTTTCTGCGCGTAATTCTTCGAATACAAAATCTGTAAATGCCACACGTTCAACAACAACACGCGCATCCACAACAAATAATAATTCAAATAAAAAAGTTGCAACACGTAAAACGACTGCACGTAATACAACAAAAAAAATCATTACTTCACGTCCAAACACGACACGCAGTGCGGTTGCTGCCCGTTCGGTACAAAAACAAAAGCGCGCTTCACGTGCGGCGGTTACGACAACCACAAAAACTTTTGGCGATAATTATACAACCTGTCGTGATTCTTATTTCACATGTATGGATCAATTTTGTGCGACACAAAATGAAACATACCGCCGTTGCGTTTGTTCCAGCCAATTAAAAAACATTCAAAACAAAGAACAATTGTTATCTCAAACGGCTGCTAACCTGCAAAATTTCCAAGATTTTAATATCGATGCAATTTCAAAAACATCGGCCGAAGTTAAATCTATGCAAACCGCCAGCGAAGGAGAAGCCAGTATAAAGAAAGATACTTCTGCCAGTGCAAAAACTTTGAACAATATATCTGCTGTGTTAAATGATTCTAAACAACAATACACATCAAACAATCAATATAACAGTGAACTGAAATCTGTTTGGTCAACCACAGATTTAATAAGTGGCACAGATATCGCAAATATGACGGGTGAATCTTTGTATAATGCGGTTAATGCACAATGCTCTGCCCTGGTTGCACAAGATTGTGCCGAAACAGATATAAAAATGATTGCATCTGCATATGGTATGTATATTGAAAACGATTGTTCTGTCTTGGCCAGCAACATCGATGCCAAAATGACAAATGCCAACGCAGCAATTCGTTCAACCAGATATAAAATGCAAGATGCCAGATTGGAAAATTACAACGCGCATAATTCATTATCTTTAAATGATTGTATTGCCAGTGTCAGAAAAGATTTAACTGCATCACATGCTTGTGGCGAAAATTATGTTCACTGTTTGGATGTTACTGGGCGTTATTTAAATATAGACACTGGCGAACCAATTTATTCTGTAAACTTTTATGATTTGGAAAACCAAATTTCTTTATCGGGGGATATTTTAAGAACCGCACAAAATAGCCCATATGTATCGGTATTAAATAAAAAACGTGAATTTGCAAATCAATCTTTGGATTTATGCGTAGATGATGCAGATGTTGTATGGGATGAATTTTTACGTCAGGCATTGGTGGAAATCAGTCAAAGACAAAAACAACGTGTCCATGATGTAAAAAATGAATGTTTAGATGTGGTTAACAAATGTTATTTAGAAAAAACACAAGATTTAAAGGTCTTTTCTGATAATTCCTCTGACATATCATTGGGCCAGGTTTTAGAAGTATCAGAAGATATGTGTGCAGAAAAATTAAACACTTGCAGTAATTTGTATGGTGGCAGTACAGATGGTTTGTATTTATTGGTTAATACAATGTCCAACATCACAGACCAAACAATTGCCCAAACCTGTCCTGATTTATTAGACGGTTTCTTGCAAAACGTTTGTTCTGTATCTACAAAAGATTCGCTGCATTCATATCCATATGGATGTCGTGCATACGCGCCCGGCGAACCCAGATATGCACGTGTTGAAATATGTAATACAACTTTGACTAATCCTTTCTCCAGATCAAACATTTTGTTTACAAAGACAGAAAATCTTCAAACATCTGATTATGTTTGCAAAAACGCTGTAAAACATTACACATCATGTTCTTTCAATTATTATCTGTATCACAATAATGTCTCTTTATACCAAGATTGTGGTGGGTATAACAACCAAGATGAATTTGAATTGAGTCAAAATTTTTGTCCGAAAGTCGCAAACGAATGCCGTATATGTCCTGATGGATTTACGTGTTTGGGTGGAACAAACAAACCTATCAGCACAGACCAAGATTTGTATGCATCTTGCGGTGTTGATTACATAGGCAGTTTATATCAACAGCTGGTCAGATATGCATTACAAAATTGCATCAGACCATCCCTGGAAACAAATATATTACCTGAATCTGTATTGGGCGATGTAGATACCGCTATGCGCAAGGTTCAATCTGCATTGATGGTTGAATTATCCAAAGAATGTATAAATCTGGAAGGAAAATGGGTTGATATTCCATGGAAAGATGATAATGGTGATGGTCGTCATGATTCAACTGGTGATGAATTGATGCCAGAATTCTATTCAACCACAGGTGCAAATAAATTGTGGGGATATTGTACAAACCAATAAAAGAAAGCCCGAATTATATCGGGCTTTTTTATTTATTTAAACAATTTGTTTTTTAAGCTGCTTTTTTGTTTTCTGCAAATATTTCAACTGGTGCTTTCTTGCCGTTTACAACATCTGCATCTATAACAATTTCTTGTAAGTCCTGTTTATCTGGGGCTTCAAACATAGGCTGTAATAAAATCTTTTCCAAAATTGAACGCAATCCGCGCGCACCTGTTTTACGTTCAACCGCCATTTTTGCAATCGCGCGCAAACCATCTTTGGTAACATTTAATTTTATTCCATCCATTTCCAACATAGCCGAATATTGTTTTACAATCGCATTTTTCGGTTCTGTCAAAATTTTAACCAATGCATCTTCATCCAAAGGATTCAAAGTTGTGACAATTGGCAAACGACCAATCAATTCAGGAATAATTCCAAACCGCACCAAATCAGCAGATTGAACATCTGCCAAATGATTTTTTTCTTCGCGTTCTTTTTTACCTGAAACTTCTGCTCCGAAACCTATACCTGCACGGTCAGCTGTTCTGGACGCAATAATCTTATTCAATCCATCAAACGCACCACCACAGATGAATAAAATCTTGCTGGTATCTAATTGAACGGTTGTTTCCCCAGGATGTTTACGGCCACCGCCACCCGCAGGAACATTTGCAACTGTGCCTTCTATCAGTTTCAACAATGCTTGTTGCACACCTTCGCCAGAAACATCACGTGTTAAAGATGGGTTTTCAGATTTTCTTGAAATCTTATCTATTTCATCAATGTAAATAATTCCCTTTTGTGCGCGTTCAACATCAAAATTCGCATTTTGTAATAAACGCGTCAACACAGATTCAACGTCATCTCCAACATAGCCCGCTTCGGTCAAAGTTGTCGCGTCTGCAATCGCAAAAGGAACATCCAAAACACGCGCCAAAGTTTGTGCAAACAAAGTTTTACCAGTTCCAGTAGAACCAATCATCAAAATATTAGATTTTTGGATTTCTACATTTGATGCAATTGATGCGCTGTTACGTTTGTAATGGTTATACACAGCCACAGACAAAGTGCGTTTTGCTTCGTCTTGACCTATAACGTAATCATTCAAGAATTTATAAATCTGAGATGGGGTCGGCAATTTTGCAGAATCATGATTAACCTGTGTTCTTTTATCATCTGCCATGATATCGTTGCACAAATTAATACATTCATCACAAATGCAAACATTGCGTCCACTGACTAATTTTTTTACTTCATATACAGATTTACCACAAAAACTGCAAAACTGCTGTGGATTTTCTGGGGTGTTCTGTGTTTTATCGTCGCTCATTTTTATAACCTTGGATTATCAAAATTATTTACGAATTAAAACGTTATCAATTATTCCAAATTTCTTGGCTTCTTCTGGTTGCATCCAATTATCACGTTCCATCGCATCAAAAACTTCTTTTTCTTTGCGACCTGTGAATTCAACCATTTGTTGAATCAATGTTTTCTTGGTATGCTGAACCTCTTTCAAGTATATTTCCATATCTGTTACTTTACCTTCAGTTCCAGAAGATGGTTGATGAATCATAATCTGGGTATTTGGTAATGCAAAACGTTTACCTTTTTCCCCGGCAGCCAATATCATAGAAGCCATAGATGCAACCAACCCCATACCAATCGTAGAAACATTTGGTTTAATGTAACGCATCGTATCCATGATTGCCCAACCAGCACTGACATCGCCACCACCAGAATTGATATACAAAGAAATATCGGCATTTGGGTTTTCAGATTCCAAAAACAACAATTGTGCAACAATCGTATTAGCCATACCCGTTTCAATTGGGCCTGTAACCATAACAATTCTATCACGCAACAAACGTGAATAAATATCAAAAGAACGTTCACCGCGTGGTGATTCTTCTATAACAACAGGAACAAGTGACATATATAAATCCTTTTTTTCAATAGATTATAACACAAAACAAGCCGATTCGCCAATTTATAGTGTATAAATAGGCTTTTTTTCTAATTTTGCAAGCCACCAATCAAAATTATTTAATCAGAGCTTTGATACCGGGCAATTCTTTGCCTTCGATAAACTCCAAAAACGCACCGCCACCGGTCGAAACATATGTCATATCGTCATGAACCCCACAGGCATCCAACGCAGCCACTGTATCACCACCGCCAACAAAGGTTTCTATTTTGCCCCGTTTGGTTAATTCGCCCAACGCACGTGCCAATTTGAACGAAGAATATCCCCAAACATCGCTCCATTCTGCCATACCAAATGTCCCGTTCCAAACCACAGTTTTGACATTTTGCAATAATTCAACATTACGTTTAGCAGTTTTTTCACCATCATCAATTATAATATCATCATCTTTGATTTCGGTTACATCACGATTTTCACGAACCGCATTTTTAGCAAATTCTTTGCCAACACCTTTGTCCAACGGCAGATATATTTCGCAACCATTTTCATCTGCAGTGCGCATAATTTCCGTTGCAAAATCTGCCATAGATTCTTCATACAAAGAATTTCCAACTGGCAAACCGTCTGCAAAATTAAAAGTCGTTCCCAATGCACCACCAATAACTATCTTGTCTGCGATTTGAACAAATTTTTTCAACACACCTATTTTAGTTGAAACTTTGGATCCACCCAAAAATAAAACCAATGGATGTTTAGGATTTTCCATAATATGCGATAAATTTTCAATTTCTTTGATTAACAAATCGCCCGCAAAAGACGGTAAAAATTCAGTCACACCAACAACACTGGCGGCGGCACGGTGCGATACAGCAAATGCATCATTAACATACAAATCAAAACCAGATGCTAATTTTTTTGCAAATTCAATATCGTTTTCTTCTTCGCCAATATGGAAACGCAAATTTTCCATTAACACCACATCACCGTTATGCATATCTAATAAAAACTCTTTTGCCAAACAATCTTCAACAAAAGGAATATTCATATATTCTGCAACAACACGCAAAGACATTTCAGGCACAACTTTGCCCTTTGGACGTCCCAAATGCGAACAAATTACAACGCGCGCACCATTTGATGTTAAATGTTTAATTGTCGGCATAGACGAATCTATGCGAAAAGTATCTTGGATAACCCCATCAACAATTTGCACATTAAAATCATCACGCAACAAAACATATTTGCCACGCACATCAACATTTTTCAAATCATGAATTTGCATACTGACTCTTCCTTGTTTCATTATACAAAGTATATCATATATTTTGTGAAAACCAGACGATTTATTTCATAAAATCGCTTAGTGAACTTTTTCGGTTGTTTGCGATAAATAATTAACAATTGGCGCAGATGGTTTTCCCGTAGTATTTGGCCATAATTCGTTTAAATCTTTATCTATGACATGAACACCTTTTAATTCCAAACTGTCGGTACTCAACACTTTGTATTTTACATTACGTCCGTCAAAAGATTCCAAATAAATGGGGGTGTCTGGTGCTAATTTTTCAGGGTTATCAAAATGAAAGTCTGGGAATTTTTGTTTGAACAAAGGTTCTATATCTTTAATTCGCAATAATTTACCAGTCGTAGATAAAATCACTGACATCGGTTTATCGTCAAAACCTTCATTATGATGTTTTTGTAAATCTAATGTATCAGCAATCAAAACTTTGCGTGTCAAATCTATTTTATATGTAACTTTGTTCAAACTTTTGTTTGCTGCGCTAATCAAATTCGCAAGCATTTTACGAAATTCTGGTTCGTTATGCACAGTTCCATACGATTCCAGCCCCCCCGGCATAATGTCCGTTCAATGAATATCTGTCATAAAATTCTTTGGTATTAAAATTAAATAAAACTTTCTGTTCAAGATACATAGGGGCATCCTTTTATGGTTGTATCCTCTCCGTATTTCTCCCCTTTTGTTCAATAACCCAGGTACAATATAAACCGCTATAAATCAAGATAAAACGAATATCAATCTTTATTGTCTATGCATTTTTTCACAGGTCCATAAGTTTTTCTGTAATGTTCGTTTATACCATATTTTTCTATGGCCTGTAAATGTTGTTTGGTTGGGTATCCCGCATTTTTATCCCACGCATATTGCGGAAATTGAATTGCCAATTCGTGCATGATTCTGTCCCGGGTTACTTTGGCGATAATGGAAGCGGCCGCAATCGACATAGATTTAGAATCGCCTTTGACAACTGCCTGACCCGACATAGAATCAATCATTTTATTGCCATCAACCAAACAATATTCCGGGGCAATATCTAACTTTGCAATCGCACGTTTCATCGCCGTCAAAGAAGCACGCAAAATATTCATTTCATCTATTTCAACCGCACTACATTGCCCAACCGCCCAAATTATATCTGGATTATTTGTAATCCAATCATATGCGATTTCGCGTTGTTTTTCATTCATCTGTTTTGAATCAGAAATAATTGGCATATCATCAAAATCATATTTTGTAAAAACCACAGCCCCTGCAACCACAGGCCCACACAATGGTCCCCGCCCTGCTTCGTCAACACCAACTACAATTTTATGTCCACAATCTTTTTCAATACAAAAATCAGGAATACTGCGCATCAAATATCACCAAAATTTACAAAGACATATCTCTATTAAACATTTGACTTTGTACATATTCATCTTCGCTGTTGTAATATGGCCAATGTCCATCTGCCAATTCTTTCAAAGCGGTCAATGGTTGATTTAATCTGGCACGATACAACCACAAATTAGACATAACGCGTTTTATATAATTTCTGGTTTCATACGCAGGGAAACTTTCGATATATAACAATGGATCGGTTGTGTTAAAACTTTTTTCAAATTTAACCAAATTACCCATACCAGCATTATAGGCAACCAACATTTTAATAATGTTATTTTGAATCATTTGATGAGATAACAAATCAACAATGTATTGTTGTCCCAAAAACATATTATGTTCAGGATTCGACATATCTATATCAGATAATTTAACATCGTTTTTACGTGCCACTTTCTTGGCTGTGCTGGGCATAATCTGCATTAACCCATTTGCCCCAGCATTAGATTTAGCATTTGTTTTAAATCCACTTTCTTGTTTTGTAATTGCTAATAACAAAGCCCTGTCGATTGACCAACCGCCCATTGGTTCCCAATTTGGTAATGGATATTGCGCGGAATAAATAATATCGTCATTGATTTCCAACACACCCCTATCACGCATAACACCCGACACTAAAATAGAAACGCGTGGCAAACCATACATAGATGACACTGCATTCACAGCATGCAACATTTTATCCGACGATTTCGCAGTTACCAAATATTTCAAATATTCTTCCGCCCTGTCTTTGCGTCCAACCTGTAACAAAGCCAATGCTTTGCGACCATATTTATTTTGACGCAATTCTACTATGTCTTCATCAGAACATTCTTGGTCAAAAAATTCATATGCAGGTATATCCCCAAACATCGCAGATGCCAATGCCCCATAAAAAGACATTGGATATGTGGCGGCTATCCTTAAATATTTTTTCATTTCTTTGGAATCACCCAACATATCGGCAGACCGCGCCGCCCAAAAAGCTGCTTCTGTTTTACGTGCGTTGTTAATCTGGGTCAAATCTAAAATCTTGCTGAAATATTTTTTACTTTCAGCATATTTTTGTTCTTTGAAATATAACAATCCCATGGACCATAATCCATATTCAGACCCGGCATCAGAAGAAACAAATCCCCACTTTTTTGCCAATTCATATTCGCCGTTTGTGTAATACAAAAATGACAAACGACCCGCCAAGCGCCCATAATCCGATTCAGACAAAGCCTTTTTAAATTTTCTGTCTTCCAATATATTACGTGCGGTTTTGGAACTGCCTGAACGAATAGCCTTCTTAAATAATTTTATATTCTTTGTAATATTGTCATTATAAGTTTTCACAGTCCATGTTTCAGATTGTGCGGTTTCTATATAATCTTTCCCAGAAATAATATGTGGCACTTCTGGCTTTCTGACACTGGCTTTCTTTATAACCGCCATTTTTGCCAAACGTTCAGCCCCAGGCATATTATAATTTTTTTCCATCCATTTTTGTAATTCAACGCCACGAGTATGATAGGTTTTCGAAGTATATCTTTGATACAAAACTTCGTTCATTAAAAATTTATCTGTTAATTTGCTTTCTAATCTTGTTGCTGTTTCTATTTTTTCTTTGTCTTGCAGATTAAAAATTTGGGAATAAACTTCGGCATCTTCATTTGTCAAAATATCAAGCGTTTCAGCCGCATACACACCCAGCGGTAATAAAATTGCGATAAACAAAGATAATATTTTTCTCATTTTCAAAACAAAGAAGTTTTCGGTAATTCGCAAACTACCGCATCTTCATCTGCCTCTGGAATTTGACTGATTATCTTTTTAAAATCCGAAACCTTGGAAAACTTTCTGTACACCGAAACAAATCTGATAAATGCAATAGGATCCAAATTCAACAAAGAATCAGAAACCATTTGTCCAACCTGGACACTGGTAACTGTATCATCTGCTGTTTCTGTTTCTAAACGTCTTTGAATAGAAGCAACCAATCTATCAATTTGTTCATCACTAACATCACGATTACGGCATGCCAATTTTATACTGCGAAACAATTTATCCCTGTCGAAAGGTTCTGTTTTTCCACTGTTTTTACGCACGACCAAATCACGCATTTGAATACGTTCAACCGTGGTGAATTTCGCACCGCATTGATTACAAACACGTCTGCGTCTTATGACTGCATCGCCAATATCAGGGCGTGAATCCGCCACCCTGCTGTCTGTAGAATTACAATATGGACACCTCATAATTATTAACGATAGAAAAATTTCAGTCATATGTAAAGCATAATTTGTATAAAAAAATTACTTTTTTATAAAAATCAAGTGTTTTTTTTTCAAACCGATTCGCCAAGTGCTTTTATAAACATCAAAAAAATGGTACAATGCATATTGGGGTATAGTCCTGTAAAACCAGGCAAAAAAAGAGAGAAAATGCAAAAATATTTGAACCAAATTTTATGTGGGGATTGCGTTGAGATTATGCGCAATATCCCTGATGCATCTGTGGATGCGGTTTTTGCAGATTCCCCTTATAATTTACAATTGGGTGAAAAGACATTATATCGCCCCGAAGATCAAACCGCCGCACGCGCAGTTCGCGATGAATGGGACGCGTTTGAATCGCAAAAAGCTTATGATGATTTCACACGTAATTGGATGGCCGAATGTAAACGCGTATTGAAACCAAACGGATCTATGTGGGTGATTGGTTCTTATCATAACATTTTCCGTATTGGTGCTATTTTACAGGATATGGGTTTTTGGATTTTGAATGATATTGTTTGGGTAAAAACAAATCCTATGCCTAATTTCCGTGGAACGCGTTTTACAAATGCCCATGAAACATTGATTTGGGCCACACCTACCAAAACCGGAAAATATACATTTAATTACGAAACCATGAAAAAATTAAATGGTGGAAAACAAATGCGTTCAAATTGGGATTTGAATATATGCTTGGGTGAAGAACGCATTAAAGATGAAAATGGCAAAAGTTTACACAACACCCAAAAACCTATGGATTTATTAAGACGTGTAATTTTATCTTCTACTAAACAAGGCGATATTATACTTGATCCTTTTGTTGGTTCCGGCACAACAGCCGCCGCCGCGAAAGAATTGGGGCGTCAATTTATCGGCATAGATCGTGAACCTGTATACGTAGAAGCAGCACGCAAAAGAATCGAAAACATAGAATGTGCTGATTTATCACAATTGGAAGTTTCCGCACCAAAACGCGAAGCAATCAAAATTGCGTTCCGCGAATTGATTGATGCAGGTTTGTTATATGTAGGTCAAACTTTAATCAGCCCACGCGGTGAACGCGCGATGATTACACATGACGGACAATTGATGCACACTTTGTATGGCAAAGCATCTATTCATGTGATGGCTGCCAAAATTCAAAACAGCGTCAGCTTTAATGGTTGGGATTATTGGTCTGCTGAAAGGAAAGATGGATCATTGGTTGCTATTGACGAATTACGCAAATACATACGCAATATTAAAACAGAGCTTAAACAGG
>JAKSTB010000034.1 GCA_024402815.1 Alphaproteobacteria bacterium
TCAACTGCGAAATCGTCCGCTATGCGTTCTTCGTCGCGTGTGAAAGATAACATAGATTGTTGGGCGATACCTGCCGATCCTGCCAAAACACCCACACCCGCAGTTGGATTGCCACCTGCAACCATTAAACCAACCCCCAATGCCTGGATAAGCATGGTGCGCATCATTTCAGCGTGCTGTCTGTCCGCTATTTGAACCATATGACCACCAATAGTGTGCCCCAATTCGTGCGCAACAACGGCGCGCAAAGCATTTGGTGTTTTAATCTTTTTTAATAAACCAGTATAAATGTAAATATCTTCGCCACCACGAACAAATGCATTAAAATCATCATCACGAACAATATATATTTTTAATCTGGATGTGTCTATGTCTGCGGCACGTACCACAGGTTCTATGATTTTAACAATACCAGATTCAATTTCTGTATCGTTTATCAACGTTGCCGCGGTTGCATTGATACTTATTAAACAAGCAAATAAAAATGACAATATTTTTTTCATTATGCCCCCGCGACAGTTGAACAATCAAAAATCTGTCTTAAATTAGCAGACCATATTTCATCATTATTATTATTCAAAACAGCATTTTGAGCCAATTTGAATAAATCCCTGTGTTCACGATAATCAACAAAATGATATTGTATCCAACCGCTTTGACGCGTGCCCAATAATTCGCCAGCGCCACGCATCATCGCATCTTGTTCAGCGATAACAAATCCATCATCTGTTTCGCATAATACATCCAATCGCTTTAATCCGTCGGGACTGACGTTGTTTCCATATAACAATATGCAATAAGATTGATTGTTCCCACGACCAACACGACCGCGTAATTGGTGCAATGCGGCCAGCCCAAATCTTTCTGCATTTTCAATAACCATGATTGTGGCGGATGGAACATCAATTCCAACCTCTATGACCGTGGTGGAAACCAAAACGCGCATGTTGGAATTTACATCTGCAAATTCTTCCATAACTTTATCGCGCATCTTTTTATCCATTTGCCCATGACACAAACCAGTGCCAGCAAAATGCTTTTTTAATTCTTCATATCTGGATTGGGCGGCGGTCATATCTGAAATTTCAGATTCTTCTACCAAAGGACAAACCCAGAAAACCTTTGCACCATTTTGAACCTGGGTGCTGATTCTGGCAATCAAAGCATCGGTTCGTGCAATCGGCAATTTTGTTGTTTTGATTGGAATGCGACCAGCCGGTTTTTCATCTATGATAGATATATCCATATCGCCATAAACCGTCATAGATAATGTTCGCGGAATAGGTGTCGCAGACAGCGCCAACATATCAGGATTGTTTCCTTTGGCGCACATAGCGGTTCTTTGCACCACACCAAATCTGTGTTGTTCGTCAATAATAACCAAACCTAAATCTTTGTATTCGACATCTTCTGAAAACAGGGCATGTGTTCCAATAGCTATTTTTGTTCGGCCTGATTTTAATGAAATCAATTTTTCGCGCCGTGGCACACCCTTGTCACGACCAGTTAAAATTTCACAGACCAAACCCAATTTATCGCACATGGGTTGTAATTTTGCAAAATGTTGTTGGGCCAAAGTGTCAGTTGGTGCCAACAATACAGTTTGTGCACCTGTTTCAGCCATTTTTACCGCGGCAGCCATCGCAACCATAGTTTTCCCAGACCCAACATCACCTTGTACCAATCTCATCATAGGAACCGGTTTATTAAAATCTGCGAATATTTCATCAATGGTTCTTTGTTGAGCATTGGTCAAAGCAAAAGGCAAAATGTCATAGAATTTATCAATCAAATCATGTTTTTTTGCACGCACAATTCTTTTGTTCTTTTGTTCGATTCTGGCGCGTTTGTTGATATCAATTGCACTTTGATGTGCCAGCAATTCACAATAAGCCAATTTTGGAATATATTTGCCATTTGGTGCCAAATCATCATTGGTTTCTGGAAAATGAACGTGTTCCAAAGTGTCCAAAAATTCCAACATTCTGTCGTCTGTGATATGAGATATCACGCGTTCGTGTAATATATTGAAAATCTGGTCGCGAACATTTGAAAAAGTTTTTTGGGTTAAACCTTCACCAGATGGATAAATCGCCTGGTGCGTTGGTATCTTGGATGCGTTTTCAGGTAATTCTATGAATTCAGGATGATTTATAACCGCGCCTTTGTTGCCATTAAAATCTATTTTACCACTGACAATTCTCCATTGCCCGACGGGTAATTTTTCGGTCCAATAATCCAAGAATTTAACATTGAAAAATTGAATGGTTAAAGGTGCTGCAAATTTATCAACACACATAATTTGTGTCGGGCGATGGCGCCCTTTGAATACACCACCAGATTTATGCGATTTTACCATTACGGAAATTGTAACAGTATCGCCATTTTGCGCCATCATAATGGAATCCAAAATATCGCGTGGTCGAACATAAGAGGGTATATGTAATAGAAAATCAAGAACCCTGCGTCCGCCCAAAACATCATTGAATTTTGCAGCCAACACGGGCCCCACACCATGTATGAATTGTAGGTCTGTATCAAAAAAGTCTGCCAATTCTTTGTTCATATTACAAATGTAGCAAATTTTATACATTTTATTCAATAAAAAAACCGACGGGAATCCCCGCCGGTCTTATGTGATAAATTTTACAAATTATCTGTTTTTTTGAGCAAATGAATAATTCATTTTCAAATGATTTGGATTATATGTTCCGTTCATAATTGCCAAAGTATCTTCGACAATAACCAATTCTTCATTTGTAGCAACCATCAAAACTTTGATTTTTGAATCAGGTGTGCTGATAACAGCTTCGTCAACACCTTTGCGAGCCAAAGCGTTTGCATTGGCTTCTTTGTCCAATTTGATGCCGAATTCTTCCAATGCAGAACAGAATTGTTCACGTAAATATGCATCATTTTCGCCAACACCTGCTGTGAATACGATTGCATCAACATGACCTAATTCAAAAGCGAAAGCACCCATGTATTTTTTAACATTGTGTGTTTCGATATCGATAGCCAATTGACAATCTGGATTTGATTCACGATTTTCTTCGACATCACGACGGTCAGCAAAACATTTTGTAATACCCATTAAACCTGAATCTTTGTTCAAATGTTTTGTCATTTGTTCTGGTGTCAATTTCAATTTGTCCATTACATAGAACAATGCAGCGGCATCAACATCGCCTGGACGTGTTCCCATAACCAAACCAGCGGTTGGTGTCATACCCAATGTAGTATCAACTGCGATACCATTTTTAATTGCAACACCGGAAGCCCCAGATCCAATATGCATAGTAATCAAATTGCATTGATCTGCAGGTTTGCCCAACATTGCGGCTGCGCGTTTAGAAACATACAAATGGGATGTTCCGTGGAATCCATAACGGCGCACGCCCAGATTTTTATACCATGCTTCTGGAATTGCATAACGATATGAACATTCAGGCATTGTTTGCAAAAACGCAGTATCAAACACAGCAACCTGTTTAGCATTTGGCAATGTTTGACGTGCACGTTCGATGCCCATCAATGAAGCAGGAATATGCAAAGGCATCAAATCTTTCCATTCTGCGATTGCGCGCATAACTTCGTCATTGATTTCAACGGAAGATGCGAATTTAGAACCGCCCATAACGACACGATGTCCAACACCGCCGATTTCGTTCATGTCCACAGATGCTTCACGCAACATAAACAAAACAACATTTAACGCTTCGTTGTGGTTTTTCATATCGGTAACTTTTTTATCTTTGCGACCATCTGGATATTTTTGGGTCAAGAAAGAATCAGAAGAACCGATTTTTTCAACATTTCCGCCAACAATAACTTTTTTTGTGTCGGCATCAAAAACCTGGTATTTCAATGATGAAGAACCACAGTTCAAAGCAAGTATATACATTTTCTATCCTTTTTTGTTAAATAAAATTCCTTTTTTACCGCCCAAGAATAGCAAATGATTTTATTTGTTTCAATAATAAACTGTGAATTTTATTTTCCAGTTTGAATTTGTGATATTTGTTGGTGTCGCATCAGTTTTATGAAATACCCAAAACGCTTGTTCGCCGACAAAAATCCGTGAATGTAAATGCCCACTGGAAACATAATCATATGTTTTTGGGTTGAGATAATTTCCTATACCAAACACAGATATTTCATCATCTATGCTGTATCCTGCCTCTGGATTTTGACATACCAATACAGTTTTTACAAACAAAGGCGTTTTGGTATATGTAAATTCATGGTCAATAAAAGCAGAATTCGTTATAGATAATAAATCACTGGATTCAGTTTGTATTTGGTTTGTTTGATATGTAGAAAACAATGTTGTCCAAAACGATGCCGATACAGAATTTATATCAAATGTATTTATCGCATCAGCGCGGGCCAGGGCAAAACCACCCAATGTTTCGCCGTCATGGACACGCAAAGTTTTTGCGGTTGTATCAAAAGTGATTTCCCCACTTAAACCTGTAAAATTATCATTTTGTGCGGACGTGCCGCGACGAATCTGCAGAATTCGTGTTGTCATATTTTTATCCTTTTTGTTAAATTAAATGAAAGTTTTGTATAAAAAAAGACGGCAAATATTGCCGTCCAATTGTGTGATATTATACCACAAAATCGCGAAAAAATCAAGTCGTCATCTGGTTTTCAATGTTTCCAAACCATTGATAGCCTGTTGAGCCCTGGATTTAGCCTTTTGGGCCAAGAATGATTTGCGTTTAAGATTCATATTGCCCAACATGAAAGAATGGGATTTACCAAAAGATTCCAACATATCCCAATATGCAATCAAATCATGAATAATATCAGGATTATCATCGCGCCAATTTGTTTCACGATTTTGGCGGGCGGTTGAATCCTCGAATAATGCGATATCACTTGCCAAATCTTCTGGGGTTGCGGCCCTACCTGGGCCATAAATCGCAACGGGTGGTGTTGCACCCGGTTGCCATGCAGTCAACATCGCTTTGGCTGCGGCTATATTGCCAGCGTTTATGGCATAATTCGTTTTATAATTTGTTGCACTGACAGGGACTCTGGCACCGTTTTCAAACATACTAAGCATCGTTGTATTAGCAGTAGCGTTCGCATCCTTGAATTTTTCGATATCGCTTTCCAAATCTTCAGGCGTTGCAGGTGCCCCATCAGGGCCAGATATAGGTGGCGGTGTTGCAGTTCCAGATCGCCATGCCGCCAACATTGTTTCGGCTGCGCCAAGGTTTGTCGGTGTTATTGCATAATTTGTTCTGAATTCTGTGGCGACTCTGGGTGTTCTGCCAGAATTTGCCAAATCAGTTAAATTACCAGCAACATTATGTACCACATTGGAATCATGCAAATCGCTACGTCTTTTTGCGTCTTCTGCGGTCCAATTTTTATATGCGTCATTCAAGATTTTATTATTACGAATATCTTTTTTAATTTTTGTGCGTCTGTGTTGTGCGAAATTATACATCCCAGCACCAATCGCACCAGCCCCAACAATGATGCCTTTGGCTAATCTGTCGGTCGCTCTGGCAACAAAGGCGATACCTTCGTTTTTCATCCACGAATAATCTTTGTTGCTTAATAAATCAAAATCCATTTTGCGCAGGGCATCTACTGTGCGACTGGAACTTAACCCATATTTCGCCACAGATAAAATTTCCAATGCGGTTTTTGCTTCGTCCATTTCGCCTTTCTCGGCAGCAATAACAATCAAATTGGAAACCAATTGACGCATTTGGGCGCCGTTCCTGAGTGCGCCTTCAAATGCATCTGGGGTTGATTTCTGTAATGTTCCAAGTTTTTCGATAAACCAATCAAAATGTTTTTTTGTTGTTGGGGAACCATCAATTGCACTGCGTAATTTAGGATCATCTTTCTTGTCCAATATCCCCTTTAATCCATCTGTGGGTTTTATTCCTGCCTTGTCAAAACCCTTCATAATATTTTGGGAATACATAGAAAAATATAATCTGGTTCCACGGCTGGGGTTTGTGAAACGACGAAAATGGTTTTCATATGTGTCGTTTCCCCATTTCTTTAATTTTTGACGCCAATTTTTCTTGTCCACCAATTTTGGCGTCAGGTAATTATCTTTGTCTTCCTTGTCATCATAGGCCGTATCTTTCATTGCAGTGGTCAATGCTGTGACAGTATTTTTTGCATCGACTTTGCCGGCCGCTTCCAAGAAATCTTTACGAACTGCGGAACTTGTTAATATTTCATCAAACAGTTTTTTATAATCACGCTTGAACCATTCAATGTGCAAACTTTTGTGTGGAACTTCATACCATTTAGAAGAATCTGTATCCAGAGAGGCAATGTCGGTTAATCCTTGACAAAGTGTCACAGTAGTTGTAGTAGTAGGGGGCGTCCCCGTTGTTGTTGTTGATGTAGTGTATCCAACTTTGCTGGGCCAATATGTTGGATTTGGTTCTTCTGTGGCACCTTCTTGGGGGCCCGCACTTCTTATGTATTCAATGACTTTGCCGACGGTTTTTCTGAAATCAACATCAGTATCATATTTGCCGTCTCTCAATTTTTTGCAAAAATCATCATAATCTAAATCACGGATATTTGCTTCGAAAGGTACCCTTAGACTGTGGTTTGCTTGTAAAAATGTGGCCAAATTTCTGAATTTTGTTTTGGTGTCACTGGTTGCAACGCTTTGTGAAAATGTTTTTGTATCATCACCAAACCAACGGCTTATGAAATTCAGTGTTGGTTTTTTATAATTTTCAACCCAACCCACAGATGGACTTCTGGTTTCTTCCATCTTTTGCATTGTGGCCTGGAATTCATCATACAGGGTTTCCCATTCTGGAGCAGTCAAACTTAAATCAGGGGTAGGTGCATATGAAGCACCATCGGGGGTATAATGGTCATACCAATATTTCATATTGCCACTGAAATCACCATCTTTTGCCAAATCATCGAAATGGTCGCGAACATCAGGCGACATTAAATCGAAATGTCGTTGCGCAAAATGTTTAAATAAAACGTCTTTCAATGCCATATCAAACTCCTTCAAGCCTCTATCATGTATATTGTAACATTTTTTTATGTTTTTTCAAGTATTTGCGGTTGTTTTTGTGGATTTTGTTCCTGTAAACAAAACAGGGACATTTATGTATAATTTGTTGCATGAATTTTGTGAATATTCTTTTAAGAACTGTGCCATATGTTTTGTCCATCGCAGGTGGCATATTTGTTTTTGATTTTTCCCAGAAATACCTGCGTAATCCGGGTTGGATTGATTTAATGGATAATGTGGCGCATCTTTGTTGGCGATACCTTTGGTGTTTTTGTTTTACGATTATTCTAATTTTTTGGTAATGCGCCGTGTACATAAACACCTTCACCACAGTTTGATAAACACCATAGACGGTCATTTATTCAAAATTTTAACCCAAATGAAAAATATCATAGGGTTGCCACGTATAGAAGTTCCCATGCAAGATTTGAATTTGAACTATAAAAAATTAGATTTGGATAAAAAATATATTCGCGCAATTCGCAAACAATTAAATGAAATGGAAGAATTACTGTATAAATCTGACAAGATAGATGTTCTGGATTCACAACATACACAAATTTTGTCTTTCATCACACAAGAATCGAATCAAATTTTGAACGAATGAAAATACAACAATTCCACACGTGAAATCATACGATATATAGAAACCACGTTGTCCATGATAGATGATTGGTTTTCCGCCACAGGTTATACCACACGAAAAAAAATTAAAAGATGATATGTAAATCATAAATTTTCCTATGAATATAAACAAATTGAGAAATTTGGGCCTTTGGAATATAATTGGGGTATGGATTCAAACATAAAATCGATAACAATATTTTGTTTTCCAATTCAAGAACGATAATTTGTTTGAATCCATTTTTTTATGTAAATCGAAAAAATACATTTTTTGCTTGATTTTTAGTTTTTTATGTGGCAAAATTGCCTCCGAACGCTGAGAAAACAAGTTCAGTTTTGGAGACATAGCTCAGTTGGTAGAGCAACTGACTTTTAATCAGTGGGTCCAGGGTTCGAATCCCTGTGTCTCCACCAAAAATAAGCCCCGCCTTGTGCGGGGTTTGTTTTTGTGGTGACATGGTTTGATTGGAAGCATCGCAACACAGTTGCCTGGGTTCGACAATGAGTAAACAAGAACAAGCGGCAGCGAAGTTCGAGTGCTAACGAATGCCCCACAGCCACGCATTTATGCGTGAGCGAGGGAATCCCTGTGTCTCCACCAAAAAATACCCCCGCATTTTGCGGGGTGTTTTTTTAGACATAAAAAAACCGCTGGGGATTCAGCGGTTTTAGTTTTTTGAGCAACAAATTATTTTTTGCATAAACTGCGACAATTGGACATGAATTTTTTAATTCTTTGATTTACAGAATTCATAGCTTCGATTGCGGCTGTTTGTTCAGCAGTTAAATTTGTACCGCGTTCAATTTCGGTTTTCAATTTTTTAGCAACTTTCTTGGCAGCAACTAATTCATTGTTAGCTTTTGTCATGCGATCCAACAAATTAACGCGTTTATTTGCATCTTGTTCTGTAAGTGCAGCATCGGCAGCTTTGTTGTATGCTTCTTCTTTTGCTTTACAATCTTTTTGTGCAGCATCGCACAATTCTTGCAAACCTTGCAACAAAGCTTCCATGCCTTTGACATCTGCCAAACCTAACACTTTCTTTTTTGGTTCTTTTTTTGCAACAACCGGTTTTTCTGCCTGTGGTTCTGCTTTTTTTGTTGAGCGTGTTTTCTGTGTCTTTGTTTTTTCATACAATGCTTTATATTTATCGAAATGTTTTGCTCTGAAAACCTTGTTGGGACTGAAACCGTTGGTCAAAGGTATGAACCAACTGTTGACTGCTTCTGCCAATTCAGGATTTCTGCTGATAATCAGGTTCTTTTGTTTGTACAACGTATTTTTGTTTTTGAGACCCATTTTTTCAGCCAAATCTTCCAATGTCCAAAATACTTCAGATTCTGGTTCTGTGGCTGCGGTTGGTTTTGACAGCGCAAAATCGCGTTCAAATGTGTCGATTGCAACGGTCAATTTTTCTAATTCTGTAACCAAAACATTCCAGTTATCTGAAACTTCTCTGGATATTTTCAATGATTGAATCATGACATTATCTTCTGAGATACCGTTTTTACGGTGTTGTTGTAACACTTTTTCAATAATCTGGGTTTGTGGGCGAGAGTGCTTTTTTGCAGTCGTTATGATTTCTTTCAAATTTTTGATGTTTGCGTCAGACATTTGATTCAAAACATGTGTGTAATCAATATTTTCCAAAAACAAAGGAATCAACAGAGCGTGCACTGCATAAAAGCAACTGGCATTGTGGCCATTATGGTTGCTTAATAAACCCCTCAGGTTATTTGGGGCGGATATGATTTTAAGTGCAATATCGGCATTGTCCAATCCCAAAAATATAGAATGAATTGCAGCCGCATCTTTTCTGTTTTTTTCCAGTTGTCTTTGAGATGCAAACTGTTGTTCATGTCTTTGTTTTTTTACTAATCCAATAGCGCTGGCCATGGTTTTACTCCTTTTTTATTGTTTTGTGATAGTAATATTATATGACATATAAATTTATTTGTCAACAAAATTTTAGTGTTTTTTCATAAAATCTTGTGTTATAAATTAAAATTATGAAGAAACAGCCAAAAATTTGTGCGATTGTTGCCGTAGGCCCAGACAATGTTATTGGGAAAGACGGGGTTATGCCATGGTATTGCAAAGCAGATTTATACCATTTTCGACAAATGACGTTAAATAAACCTTGTATATTCGGACGAACAACATTTGAAAATTTACCGGTTCATCCATTACCAGACAGATTTAATTTGGTGTGTTCCGCATCATATAAAAACGAATACAGGGATGGTGTTTTTTATGCATCATCTGTCCCAGATGCGATAGCGCAATGTAAAACAGCAGGGCGAATTTTTATCTGTGGTGGGGCAAAAATATATCAATATGCTTTGGATAATGATTTGATTGATATAATGTATTTAACTGTTATAAGAAATCAGTTATTGGAAGTGCAAATCAAAAAAAATCCGGGTGCGTATTGCCGATTCCCCACAGACATAAAAATCTTTCTTAATTCACCAAATTGGGCATCAAAACCTATAAATTATCCACATGGTGTTTTACCGGAAGATTACAGTATGACAATACCAGAATTTTATAAATGTATTCGCACCAGATAATTATATTAACGTGGTAATCTGGATCTTGTTCCCATCAAATTTTCCAACATCATTTTATATGATGCACGGCCGTTTTTTTCTGTGGCCAAGAAATATAATTTCAAATTTGAGTTGTTCCCGCAAACCAACTCTTTGACCGATGGCAC
>JAKSTB010000035.1 GCA_024402815.1 Alphaproteobacteria bacterium
ATGGGGCGTATCATAGTTATGATTGATGAATTTGCTGATTTAATTGCGACACACAAAAAGAGTATGGAAAAAATTGTTCAGTTTATTGCGTCTTATGGACGTGGTGTCGGTGTGTGTTTGATTATGGCAACTCAACATATTGATAAATCTGTG
The DNA here is from genome assembly GCA_024402815.1 of Alphaproteobacteria bacterium. Taxonomy (GTDB): domain Bacteria; phylum Pseudomonadota; class Alphaproteobacteria; order Rs-D84; family Rs-D84; genus Enterousia. Next base: position 154 of record JAKSTB010000035.1, read on the forward strand.
GTAACAGGGATAATCAAAGCAAATTTAACAACCTGGATTGCATTGAAAACAAAAACAAATACTGAATCAAAGTGTTTGTTGGGTGAAAGTGGTGCAGAATTGTTGTTGAGTTATGGGGATATGCTATTAAGTGATGCGGGACGGCCACCAATCCGTATTCATGTTGCAAATTAAAACAGTTGTGGACCAATTTTGTCCACAACACCACTATAATGACAATCAGGTAACAAAAAAAGGATTAAATATGCGCGAAATCAAGTGCCCAAAATGCGGAACAGTATTCACAGTAGATGAATCTGGATATGCAGAAATTGTAAATCAAATAAGAAATGCCGAATTTGAAAAGGCCGTGGCTGATCAAATTCATCAGCATGAAACCCAAATGGACAACGAAATCAAATTGATACAAATGCAGGCAAAACAAGACAAAGACAAAGCTATGTTGGAATTGAACAAACAAATTGATGCGTTCAAAGCCCGTCTGGATGCCAGCGACAAAGATAAACAAATCGCGGTTATCGAAGCACAAAACAAAACCAAAGAAGATTTGTTTGAAAAAGATAAAAAAATTGCCGAATTGGAAAACAATTTGAAAATGATTGTTGCTGATTCTGAATTACAAAAACGTAATTTGCAAAATGAATACGATATTAAAATTAAAATGAAAGATGAAGAAATCGCATTCTATAAAGATATGAAGGCCAAGATGTCTACCAAAATGATTGGGGAATCTTTGGAACAACATTGTTTGAACGAATTTAATAAAATCCGTTCTGCTGCGTTTCCTAATGCTTACTTTGAAAAAGACAATGAAGTTGTCAAAGAAGAGGGCGACAAACGCGGATCCAAGGGTGATTTTATCTTCCGCGATTATGTTGATGGTGTGGAAACTGTTTCTGTGATGTTCGAAATGAAAAATGAAGCAGATTTAACAGCGTCAAAACATAAAAACGAAGATTTTTTTGCCGAATTAGACAAAGACAGACGGTTAAAAAATTGCGAATATGCAGTTTTGGTTTCTATGTTGGAATCTGACAATGATTTGTACAATAACGGCATTGTAGATGTATCACACAGATATGACAAAATGTATGTTATTCGTCCGCAATTCTTTATTCCAATGATAACATTGTTGCGAAACGCTGCGGCTAAAAATGCAGAATACAAAAAACAGATTGCAGAATACAGACAAACAAACATAGATGTAACAAAGTTTGAACAAGAAGTTAACGATTTCAAGGAAGGCTTTGGCAGACAATACAAATACGCCCAAGATAAGTTCAAAAAAGCCGTAGAAGAAATCGATAAAACAATTGCTTTGTTGCAAAAAACCAAAGAAGATTTGTTGGGGTCGGGTAATAATTTAGACAAAGCAAACAACAAAGTGGAAGAATTAACAATCAAAAGATTGACTAAACACAGTCCTTCCGTTGCAAAAATGTTTGCCGACAATAAATCTGAAAAATAACAGATAAAACCGACATAAAAAATAACCCGATTGGGTTATTTTTTTATTTTAACAATGTTATTTTGCACCGATAGATTGCAGGTATTTTTTTATGTCTGGATTTTCCACTGTGTCCAAAGGCGTTTTGCCATCATTATCTTTGGCATTTATATCTGCGCCGTTATTAATTAATATCTGGGCAACCTCGGCATTTGGTGCGGTGTGTAGCGGTGTTTGACCCATGTTATCTGTTGCATTAACAGTCGCGCCATTATCAATTAAAAATTGAACAAGTTCGGGGTAATAGTTGTTATGTAATACGGTTGATCCATTATTGTTTTTCATATTTACCTTTGCGCCGTGTTCGATTAATATTTTTGCGACATTTATATTGTCTGTATGACGCAAAGGCGTATCGCCCGCCACATCTGTGGCATCTATCTCTGCACCGTTGGCAATCAATACTTTGGTTTTGCTTGCATCAGGGTCACAATTAGTGAACAAAGGTGTCAAACCAAAATCGTCTTTCGCGTTTACATCTGCGCCATGATCTATCAAAAGTTGGGCAATATCTGCATTTGCTGCATAATGTAATGGGGTTACATTGCATTCTGTTTTTGCATTAACATCTGCGCCCAATTTTATTAATAATTCGGCGATATCCAATGATGGTGCAAAATGCAACAAAGTATCACCAGAATTATCAGTTGCTTTGACGTCTGCACCCATTTCAATTAAAGTTTTTGCGACATCTGGACGTTCGTTGCTCAATGCGATAAGTGCGGGTGTGTGTCCATATTTATTTTTCATGTTAATATCTGCGCCACTATCAACCAAGAATTTTGCAGTTTCTGGATTTTGGACATAAAACAAAGGCGTGTCTTCGTCATCGTCTTTGGCATTAACGTCTGCGCCATTATCTAATAAATTTTTTATATCTTGGATAGATTTGTTTTCAGCGACGGCATTAAATAATTGTTCTTTTATATCTGTCATATGGGCGTCCTTTGTGTCTTTTGTCTATGTTATAACACAAAAAAATTGCTTATACAATATATAAAACATCTGTATTTTAAGTGATGGACCAATTTTGTCCTTTGGGCATAGTAATATTTGTTTTGAAGAAGCGATACAGCCGATTCAAATCTTTAACAATATAAAACCAAAGGGGTGAAATATGATGTATTTAAGTTATGATGAAAACTATAAAAAAAGTAAACAAATTGCGAAAATACGCCATAATCAAACGGCGTATGATAACATGGATGTTTTTTACAATTTGTTTCCGTGGGCACGCAGAAAATTGAATTGGAATTGTTTTTTGTTTTCTGATGATGAAATCAGTTTGGTTGAATTGACCCAGGTTCAAGAACAAATTTCCAATGAAATTAATTTGTATAAAAAATGTAATCAAAAACGTTTTTTGACTCAAACTATGATTGAATTGCAAAATACGTATCCAGATGCCAGTGCGTCTTTTGTTAAAAGAACCGCTAAAAAAATATTAAAGCATGCTATTGTTCGTCAAGAACAAAGAAACCAAAGACGTTTTGCAAACAATCGCAGAATATACATCATCGATTAAAAGGAGAATATAATGCCGTTACTGTTATTATTCTTTTTTATACGACCAACTATGTTATTCAGAGGCACGGTAGTATTTGTTTGCTGGCTGGCAGGATTGTTGTTGTTGGGTCGTGAAAACCCATACGATGATTAAAAACAAAAACCGTATCAATGATGCGGTTTTTGTTTTGTTATTCATCAGTTCCCTTTGTATGCGTTGGCAAATATAACAGCAAATTTTCCATCCTTATGATAATCGGCAGGAATCCTGTCAAAACAATCTTTGGCATATAAATCTGCACCGTGTTCTATTAAAACAGCAGCAACGTCAGGTGATTCTGTACAATGTAATGGGTTTTGTCCCAATAATTTTTCGCATTTACATCTGCACCATTTTTGATAAGAAGTTCCGCAATATCAGCAGATTTAGCTGTGTGCAAAGGTGTATTATGATGTTTGTCTGATACATTAACATCTGCACCAGAATTAATTAAGAATTTTGCGATATCCAGTAAATGATGTTTTAATAATTGAATCAAAGGGTATGTTTGGTGTCTTCTGTAATTAATATCAGCACCATTGTTTATCAATGATTCTATGGTTTGTATATTCGCATCTTGTTTGTCTGTTTCATAAAACAATTCTTCATCAAAAGGTGACATAACATTGATCCTTTGTATTATTTTTTAACGCTGTCCAGGCATGTTTTTAATAATTCTTTGTATTTATTAACCAATTCTTTTGGTGCAACAGGGATAATTGCGCCACCCCATTGGCATATATATTTTGCGATGGCTTCCAGATTGTTTGCGTGAAATGTGATTTTTAAAGATCCGTCTGGTAAAGGGATAACATTTTGGTCTGAATGAAAAGTATAACGAATTGCTTCGTGTTTTATTTTCTTTGGTACCAACCATTCCACATCATATTCTTTTCTGGTTTCGTCATTATATGGGATGCCGAACATAGAATTTGCATATTTTTGCATAGAAAAATTATTATCTTTTTTAAACCATATCCCTAAATCAATCGCGCTTGATATTTTTTCCATTTTAAAGGAACGGATAGAATCTGGATTTTTTTCATCCATCACAGCAACCAAATAATCATTGTTTGGACCGTGTAAAATACCCAATGGGCAAACGGTGTGTTCGTTGCCATGGTGGGTGATTTTTACTTTGTTTTGTATATGAATTGCGGTCATCAAAGTTTTTTGGACATTTTTGTCTGTGTTTATTTGTGCCTGGGGACCAACGACAAAGAAATTAGTTCTTTGTAATTTATCTTCAAAATCTTCAGATTCTTTATGTCCGCGTATCATTTCCAATTTAGAAGATAATTTTGCTTTTAATTCTTTTAAATTTTCTTTCAAATTTGCATCTTTGATAGATTTTTTAATAACGATATCTAATGCTTGGATGTCTTCTTCGGTAATAGTATCTGGGAAACTACACAGGTGAAATTCATAGCAACCATAATCGTTCATAAAAAACACATCTGCGGGATATTCTTCTTTTAAGGATGCAATCATTCTTTGGACTGTTTTATCGGACACAGTATAATCGTCAATTGTGCCGGTTCGTTTGTTGTATCTGCCCAGCAACCTGAATTCTTGGGATAAAAATTCTTTAATTCGTTCCTTGCTCATAGGATTACGGCGCAAAGCCTTAATCAAATCCAGCTTGATATCTGTCTTTTTATGGTGGTGTCTGGACATGGCTAACCTTTTTAAGTTGAAAATAATACTTTTTTTTAAGGATATGTTAAAATTCGCCATCGCGCAAGTTAAAAAGACACAAAAGGACCAATTTTGTCCTTTGGGCCTGTTAATATGTGTTCGAACAACAAAAAAGGATGTCATATGAACCTTAAAGACAAACAAATTGTTTTATATTATATGAAGAACCTGATTCAAGGTGATGTTGAACCCGAAGATATTGATGTGTTTTTTCATCATGTATCGCGGTATTCAGCAGATTTATTCGGTTTCAGTTTCAAAGAAATTACAGAACATATGAAAAGAAGTTTGTCATCAGAGGGTAAATCATATTTCTTGCAAAATCTGGTTACCGCCAAAATTGATTTTAACGAATTTATAGAAGACAAAAAGACAGCGGCTGAATATCAAAATCACATAACATCACGACAAAATATATATAATGTAGATATAAAAACACGTGAATTTGATAATAATTTCCATGTGATTTGTGATGCGTTTGATTTGCCAGATTATTGTCGCCCGTTATTACAATTTTTTGTCTGTGTTTCAAAAATGCCTTTGTTAAACAGAATGGTAAATAATTTTGCTGGCATGATACAAAACGAAATTATGGATGAAGATAATGAAGATTTATTGGCGAACATCTGTAAAATTTCTTCAAACGATGTTAAAAAAGCCATGGCTCAAAACGGACCTTTGTTTGATTCGGGTATTTTAATCAAAACATTTGCTGATCGCGGGTTAAGTTCTATGTTCAAAAAATTGTTAAGTATGCAATTCAAAAATCCACGCGAAGTCAGAAATGAATTATTGGGCGCGCCATTAAAAACAGATTTAACAGCTGAAAATTTTGATTATATGGAACAAGATTATAAATATATGACAAATGTGTTAGAATCTGCCATAAAAAGCAACACAAATGGCATAAATATATTGTTATATGGTCGTCCAGGGTGTGGAAAAACAGAATTGGCTAAATCTGTTTGTGCTGCCGCGGGTGCATGTTTGTATTCAACTGCGGTGAATTCAGAAGACAAAGATTCCAGATTAAGCAATTTAGCACAAATACAAACTGTGTTGAAAAACGATGATAATTCTGTAATTTTGTTTGATGAAGCGGAAGATGTGTTCTCCCTGATGCCGTTTTTCAAAAACACCCCCAGTAAATTATATATAAACCGTCGTTTAGAAACCAATAAAAGACCTGTGATTTGGATTACAAATAAAATATGGCAAATGGACAAGGCATATATTCGCAGATTTACATTGGCTTTGAATATATCAGATCCTGATGAACGCGCTAAAACAACTGCATGGCAAAGGGTGTTTAATAAATACGAGCTTCAAATATCCGATTCAGATTTGACTAAATTGATACGCAAATATAATGTTCCAATGGCATTGGTGGATACAGCGGTCAAAAACGCGAAAATGTTAGACGATGTGAAAATGTTGGAATACACATTGGATAATATGGTCAACGCAATGACTGGGGTTGTGCCGTCAAATAAATCGAAAGATGAAATTGAATTTGATACCCAGCTATTAAACACAGATACAGATTTGGAAAAATTGGCAACCCAAATTGTTAACAAGAAAAAGAATAATTTTTCATTATGTCTGTATGGTGTTCCAGGCACCGGAAAAACTGCATTTGCGAATTATCTGGGCGAAAGATTAGGAATGTCTGTGTTAAAAAAGCGTGCCAGTGATATTTTGGGTTCGTATGTTGGGGAAACCGAACACAATATAGCGGCCGCATTCAGCGAAGCCCGCGCCCAAAAAGCAATTTTAGTTTTTGACGAAGCGGACAGCTTTTTACAGGACAGAACCCGCGCGGTACGTTCATGGGAAATCAGCAGTGTTAATGAAATGTTGACCCAGATGGAAAGTGCAGAATATCCGTTTATATGCACAACTAATTTGATGGATAATTTGGATATGGCGTCCCTGCGCAGATTTTCGTTCAAGGTAAAATATGATTATTTAAAACCGGACCAGGTTGTGCGAGCATTCAAAGATTTCTTTAATCAAACTATATCTTTGGACCAGGTTTCAGATTTAACACATTTGACCCCGGGTGATTTCAGTGTTGTAAAAAAACAATCTGAATTTATGGACATCCGTGATTCTGGTGAATTGATAAAAATGTTGGCTGGGGAACAAAAGGTCAAAAAGACATCTGGACCAAAAATTGGGTTTCAATCGACCTAATTTACCCCAGAAATCAGGGGACAAAACAAAAAATTCATAAAATCAACATAAAAAATACAAAAAAATAAAAAATAATTTGAAGTGACATTTGGTTTAGGCAAAAAATTGTGATATAATAGCGGTACAAGAGATATCAGATGTATCGTATAAAAACGCGATTTTCTTTGATTGCTATGCTGTTGTGTCTGGGATTTGTGCCGGACACGATGGCTGCACCTTCTATTCGTAAATTGGGCAGTGTGGGTACTGCGACTGGCAAAGTAACATCTGTTAAAAACATTGATTCGGGTACAACCAATGCATTAAGTACGGATGCATCGGTCAAGAAAGCGACCACCAGCAAACCTTCAACATTAACTGGTTCTGTGGTTAAACCATCGCGTTCTGCGTCCAGCAAAATTGGGATTTTGGGTGCAAATCCTGTTACCAAGGGAACGACTTTGACCGGGATAGAGGGTCGATTCCCCAGTGTTTCCACCAAAACAGGAAAAATACAATCTATCAGTAAACCTGTGGTGGCAACGGAAACTGCCGCGGCAGTAAACAGCGAAATTGCCAAAAAAGTTACAAATTTAGAATCTGAATTACAAAACAATTATTATACCAAAGACCAGATTAACAATGGTTTTTATGGTACCGCATATATCGATACACAAATAACTAATTTGCAAAATCGAATTGATTCGATGAATCCGGATGAAAATCCTGAATTGGTGCAAACTGTAAATTCGCATACCGAATCGATAAATGCATTAAATGACAAGATTACAAAAGTATATGATCACGCGACGAATCAGTATACTGATGTAACGATAATAACGGATTTTGATGAATCTATATTATCAAGTAATTAAAGATATATAGATCGGGGGATTTGAAAAACAAAAACAAAAAAGGGAGAAAAAAATGAAAAAAATCATAATGTCAAGCATCATTGCTTCTGCGTTGGGATTGACATCTGCATTTGCTGATGTTGCTGCAACAGTGGCCAGCAAATCATACGTAGACAGTGGTTTGCAAGCTGTTTATAACAACGTAAATGGCAAAATAGGTGATATTAACACCGTTATTGGAAATGTGTCTTCTCAGGGTGTAGAAGCTTCCGGATTACTGGGACAAATCGAAGCATTGCAAGATGCTGTTGGTGATGGAAACGATAGTGATTCCATCGTTGGTCGTATCGAAGCATTGGAAAGCAATGGTTTTAGCAGCCAATCTGCTGGTGCAGGTATCGATGTTACAAGTGGAACAATTTCCATTAACGGATTAGATACAACAACAGGCAGTGATAACAAAATTTACGTTTTGCAAAACAATGAAGCAACAGAATTAAATGTTCAAACAACTTGGAGTAATCCTGAATGGTTGCAATAATGTAAAAATAAATTATGAAAAAATTCCCGATTCGTTTCGGGAATTTTTTTTATAATTTACCCCCATTGTCATTGCGAGGCGACAGCCGTGGCAATCCAGGTTATCAATGTGTCGGCTTTGCCGACTGCTTTTTTATTACCTGGATCCTTACGTTCGCTATCGCTCTCTCAGGATGACATAGAGCATTTAGAGCCAGAATTTACAATCACTGTTCTGTTTCTTGGCTATTACACCCCATTGTCATTGCCACGGCTGTCGCCTCGCAATGACAAAATACCGCTGAAAAAATGCAATTTTTGAAAAAGTCAAGTAAAAAAATAAAAAAAAAGGTTTTGATAGCCAAAAAAAAGCACTTTTTTTGTGGTATAATAAAAATATAGAAAAAACTTGCTTAGGGAAAGCTGGTTTAAACAAACAAAGGAAAACAAAATGAAAAAATTATTAGGCATATCCATTGTTGCGGTGCTGGCCGTCGCCCCTCTGATGGCGAATGCTGCCTCTGTGGCGGTTGAACTTCAGGGGACAAATGGAGTGGTTGCCGCATCCAATGATGTTGCATCTACCTCTTATGTAAAGGGTGCATACAATGTATTGGGTACAGCAATCAATTCATTGGACACAACCGTTAATGACGCAGAAAATGGTTTGGTAAAAAAAGTTGCTGATAATACATCTGATATCAGTGCCTTGGAAACAACAGTTGGTGATGCAGACTCTGGTTTGGTAAAAGATACAGCTGCATTGAAAACAGCAGTTGGTGATGCAAACTCTGGTTTGGTAAAAGATGTTGCTGCCTTGGAAACAACAGTTGGTGATGCAAGTAATGGTTTGGTAAAAGATGTTGCTGATTTGAAATCTGGTACTGGTATTGCTGCTGGTTCAATTAAACTGACACAATTGGACGATGGTGTTCAAGCATCTTTAGGTAATGCAGACCAGGCAAAAACAGATATTGGTACGATGACCAGTTTGAAAACAGAGGAGAAAACATCTTTGGTTGGTGCTATCAACGAAGTTGATGCTCATGCCGATGCTAATGCGACAGCAATTACCAATATCACAAATGGTACAACAACTGTTGGTGCCGCTACCAAAGCAACACAAGATGGTAATGGTAAGGTTATCGCAGAAACATATGCTACAAAGGAAGAGTTGAGTACAGCTGAAGCGGCTGCAAAAGACTATGCTGACAAAAAATTGGTTACAGTTCATACAACATGGGGAACCGATAACGCAACAGCTACAGCAAATGTTATCACTAACCCAACAGCACAACAAGGCGGTCAAGGTCAATCGTAACCTTGTTGGTTGAAAAAAATTATCCCCGATTTTATCGGGGATTTTTTTTATAATTTCCCCACTCATTGTCATTGCGAGGCGACAGCCGTGGCAATCCAGGTTATCAATGTGTCGGCTTTGCCGACTGCTTTTTTATTACCTGGATCCTTACGTTCGCTATCGCTCTCTCAGGATGACATAGAGCTTTTAGAGCCAGAATTTACAATCACTGTTCTGTTTTCTTGGCTATTACACACCCTTGTCATTGCGAGGCGACAGCCGTGGCAATCCAGGTTATCAATGTGTCAGCTTTGCCGACTGCTTTTTTATTACCTGGATCCTCACGTGGACTGTCGTCCACTCAGGATGACATAGAACTTTTAGAGCCAGAATTTACAATCACTGTTCTGTTTTCTCGGCTATTACACCCCCATTGTCATTGCGAGGCGTCAGCCGTGGCAATCCAGGTTATCAATGTGTCGGCTTTGCCGACTGCTTTTTTATT
>JAKSTB010000036.1 GCA_024402815.1 Alphaproteobacteria bacterium
TGTCACCACATTTTTCACCAAATATGTCAACGGTTGTATTTTTGTCTTATCGTGATAATGATCCTATGGTTTGGGCTTTGGATTTAGAAAATGGTGATCAAACAAAATTGGGGAATTTTGGTGGTATGTCTTTTGCACCACGTTTTTCACCAGATGGGACACGTGTTGCATTATCTTTGGTCAAAGACGGTGTAACAAATATATATGAATATAATATAAATGATAAAACTTTGAAGCAATTAACATTTGGCAATCATATAAACACCAGTCCTTCTTATTCCCCAGATGGTAAATATATGGCATTTAATTCTGATCGTTCAGGGTCACAACAAATCCATGTTTTAGATTTAGCCAAAGGAACTGAAAAACGTATAACATTTGGGGCGGGGCGTTATGCCACACCTGCATGGTCACCAGATGGTCAATTTATTGCATTTACTAAAATTGCAGATAACACATTTTATATTGGAATTATGAATCCCCAGGGCCGTCATGAAAAAATCTTGGCTGGCGGTTGGTTTATGGAAGCGCCATCTTGGGCGCCGGGATCTCGCAGATTGGTTTATTACGAAACAGAACGCAGTGAAGATGACGAAGAACGAATCAGCCATATTCGCAGTATTGATATAACAGGGCAAAATTTGTACGATATACCGTTGCCTGATGATTTGAACGGGACAGACCCAACTTGGTCGCCGAAAATGCAATAATAAATGAAAAGAAGTTTAGTTGCATTTTTATCGTGTTTTATTTTGCAAAGTGCGTTTGCCATACCTGTTCATGTAAAATACATTATAGATGGGGATACATTTATTGCGGATGTTTTATTCCAAAATGAAACCCGAATAAAATCAGTCAGTGTTCGTTTGCGTAATGTTGATACACCAGAAATACACGGACAGTGTGATTTTGAAATACAGCGTGCAAATGCTGCAAAGCAAAGATTGGCCGAATTGATACCTGTAGATTCTGTGATAGAAATTACAAATATAAAAAATGATAAATATCCAGGGCGCATAGATGCTAATGTATTTGATAAAGACGGTCGCGATGTTGGTTTGATTTTGGTCAAAGAAAAATATGGCCGTGCCTATTCCGGTGGAAAAAGAGAATCTTGGTGTGATACACAAAAATCAAATTAACAACTGTGTTTATTGATTGCGATTTGAACTTCTTCGGCTGATGCAGAAGATGAAATTGCCGGTTCAAAATATATATGGGTCGTTCCAGATTTTATCTTGCCACGTTTGGGCCAATATAATCCCGTATCAACGCTAACCGGTGTGATTGGTAATTTTAATTGTTGGGCGATGAATAATAAACCACCTTTGACACGGGTATTTGTATTTGGTGCAACACGGGTTCCTTCTGGGAATATTATTAATGTCATTCCGTCCATAATTTTTTTAGTAACCGTATGTGCCAATTTTTTTATATTTGTTGCACCGCGTTTTCTGTTTACACCTATTAAACCAATTCTGGCAAATGCCCAACCATAGAAAGGTATCCATAATAATTCGCGTTTCATTATAAAAACTGAATTCGGTATATGGGTGAATAAAATTGCTATCTCTAAAATCGACATATGTTTAGATGCAATTATGGTTCGCCCGTCCAGACGTGTATTTATATTGTGTTCAAATGGTATGCCGTTTCCCTGGGGCATTGGATAATGAATTTCATATTTTATACCGGCAATAATGCGAGTTAAAACCAATACCCCCCATGCGTCAGTGCGCAATAAAAAACGTTCCAATTTGGACGATATTAAGCCGACGAATAACACAGGCACCCACAAAAGAAACCATATTGCCAATATAAATTTAAACAACCAAGTTTTTAACATTTTATCCTTCTTTTATACCCAATAATGTAACTATGTATTTTATATATTCTATTGTCCATCTTTTTAATCGTTCAGCAGTATTCATACCCGTCAACGAAGCAGGGCATGCGATTATGTCTGTATCTGGGATTTCATCACGCAATAAATATAATGCGCGATTCATATGATCTTCGGTTGTGACGATTACCACACGGGACAGATTTTTTATTTTTACAATATGTTTAATTGCTAATGCGTTTTGATATGTTGATTTAGATAATGATTCAACTTGGACATGATCTATGTCGGGAATAAAAGTTGCGCCCGCACCGATTATATACAAAGAACCATATTTTAAATGTTCCAGCTTTTTCACCGCATAGGGAATTCTGCGTGCATCACCAGTTAATACAAATATATTATCATCTTGTAATAATTTTTCGCATCTGGGTGGGGTCATAGATTTAAACATTAAACCGCCCAGCACGAAACAAAATAACAAAACAAAAGATAATGGTATGTATTTCATTAATTCTTAGATAATATTTTTAATGTTGTTTTTTTAGTTATATGAACCGCATAGAATACAATTAATATTGGCAACAATATTAACATCAACCAATCGTTACCAGATAATGTTAACATCGCCAACAAACCCGTTCTGGCAGAATGAGCCGTTCCCAATATCAATAATAATATTGGAACCGCAAACATAAAACCAACCAATGATGCGACCATACTTATTTTTCCAATGATGATTTGCATTTGCTTTGCCACGAATTTATCAGACGCGCCAATTTGATTTAAAATTTCTAATTCGTGTTTATGCAACATAGCTATGTTTCTTGATATGTAAGATACACATATCCCAATAGATACCAACATTATTATCAATATAAATCCCGTTATGCCAACCAATTTCCACCCCGCATTTACAGATTGTTTCAAAGCAGATGTATGCGTTAAGAATCTGGCCCGTTGTGATATTTCCTGTCTCATGAAATTCATGTCAGATGATTTCTTTAATTTCAATTCAAACATTTGTGGTAAATAATTATTTAATTTTGCACCACTGGAAACCCATGCCTGCATCATGTGTTCCATTTCCGCCTTTGGAATTTCACGAACAGATTCAATTTTATCCATATTTTTATCAAATATTTTTTTCACATCATTGGTGTTATTTGAATTCATAACTTGAATTGTGGCGTATTTATCCCATTGGTTATTCCATTTGATAACCCCAGTTCCAATTGACAAAGCAATTCCAAATGCCAGTACCGATAAAAATGTCAGTATTGACACAACAACCGTCATAAAAACAGATTGTTCGTGAACCAAAGAAAATACAAGAGGTGTTTTTCTCATTTATGAATTTCCAATGTTTTCAAGTTGTTTTGACAGGTCTGTGAAATAATTATTTGATTGTGGTTTTGGGCCCTTCCATTTGCGGGGAGCTTCTTCTTGTTCATCGTATGTTCCGGAAAAACCAACATGATGATTTTCGACCGTAATCACAGGGAATCTATATGTTTCCAATAATTTTTTATTATGTGTTGCAAGTATTATAGTTGTTCCAAATGTTTTATTCATTTGAATAAACATTTCCATTAAACGCGAAGCATTTTCATCGTCCAAATTTCCTGTGGGTTCGTCAGCCAGCAAAATAGCAGGTTGAATAATAATTGTTCGTGCCACAGATACGCGCTGTTGTTGACCGCCACTTAATTGTACAGGATAATAATCTGCGTATTTACCCAATCCAATCCAATCTAATATTTTTGTAACCAATTTTTTTATTTTCTTTGGTTCTACGCCACGAACACGCAAAGGCAGTGCAACATTATCAAATACAGTCATATGCGAAATCAAAGAATATTCTTGGAATACGATTGCCATTTTGTGACGCAACAAAGCGATATCGTCACGTGTCATTGTGGAACAATCTTGACCAAATAATCTTATTTGACCGACAGATGGTTTGTGTAATTGGTAAATCAAACGCAACAAAGTTGTTTTACCAGCACCACTGGCCCCAGTTAGAAAATAAAAAGATCCCGCACTGATATTAAATGACACATTGGTCAAAACGTCATGACCATTATCATAATTTGCAGATACATTCGCAAAAGATATTACTGTTTGTCCTTCCATAACGAAAATTATCATAGTAAAAATTTTTGAAAGGGGCAAGATGTTTTATATTAAAGTCATCAATAATAAACCCAATACAGCCAAAATAATTGCACCGATTGTTAATTGCCAAAAATATTTTTTGACTATCGCATTTGCTTGTTCTTGGAATTTCCATAATAAAAAGCCAATTATCGCAAAACGACCAGTTCTGAATATCGCGGATACACCCAAAAACAACCAGATTGGATAATGGCACAATCCCAAACATATAGCCAAAACTTTGTACGGTATTGGGGTGACAGCGGTTACTGCAATCATCCAAATCCCCCATTTATCTAATAAATTATCTATGACCGCTTGGATGGCGACATGATCGGTGGGGTCTGGGATAATTTGTGGGTTTGCAAATGTTGCAATCAACCAGGTTCCAAACGCATCATACATCCAATAACCAATCATATATGCGATTGCGCCACCAACAAGTGAACCCAACGCTGCAGACAAAGTTATTGAAAATACGCGTTTTTTATTTGCCACTATGGCAGGGGTCATGAAAACTTCGGGTGGAATAAACAAGAATATAGATTCACATACCGTCATGAAAAATACGACAAATGTGTACCAAGATTTATTCGATTTTTCTAAAATCTGATTGATAAGTTTCATGACATATATGATAAATGATTCCAAGGATATCTTCAAGCACTTAATAATTTTCTTGTGTTTTTAATATACCAGTGTATTATTGCCGCATAGGGTTCAAGGATTTTTATATGATGACAAAGCAGACCAATTCTAACAGAAGTGAAAAAATCGCCAGCAAGGTTCAAACTTTGGTTGCCGGAATTTTACAATATAATTTTTCAGATGATGTTTTAATTCGTGGGGTATCTTTGGTTGGTTCTCAATCTCATGGGGGAATGCAATTTGTGAAATTGTTTTTCCATTGTCATGAAGACAAAGAAGCAACACAACAAAGATTGGATGAAATTACTAAACAGGTTCGCTTTGAATTGGCAAAAAAAATAGATCAAAAATATGTTCCTGAAATCAGATTTGTTTATGATGATACATTGGAACGCGCAGACAGAATTGAAAGTTTATTAGAAAATATTGAAAAATAGGAAGGGAAATGAAACAAAGCCATATCAGAAATTTTTCTATTGTTGCACATATTGATCATGGTAAATCAACTTTGTCTGACAGATTGATTGAATATACTGGTGGTTTGGAATCGCGCGAAATGAAGGCCCAGGTTTTAGATTCTATGGATATAGAACGTGAACGCGGAATTACAATCAAGGCACAAACTGTGCGTTTAAATTACAAAGCGAAAAATGGTGAAACATATCAATTGAATTTGATGGATACGCCGGGACATGTCGATTTTTCTTATGAAGTATCACGCAGTTTGGCTGCTTGTGAAGGTGCGATTATTTTGGTTGATGCGACCCAGGGTGTTCAGGCACAAACTTTGGCAAATGCATATTTGGCTTTGGATAATGATTTGGAAATGTTGCCTGTGTTAAACAAAATTGATTTGCCATCCAGCGATATTGATGCGACCCGTGAACAAATAGCAGATGTTATCGGTATGGACGCGTCAGATGCTTTATGTGTATCTGGTAAGACGGGGGCGGGCGTTCCAGAATTATTGGAAGAAATTGTAAATAAATTACCTGCGCCAAGCGGAAATGAAAATGCACCAACGCGTGCTTTGTTGGTTGATTCTTGGTATGATTCTTATTTAGGGGTTGTGGTATTGGTTCGCGTTGTAGACGGCAGATTAAGCCGTGGACAGAAGATTAAGTTTATTGCAACAAATGCAGAATATGTTGTTGAAAAGGTTGGTTATTTCACACCAAAAATGGAAATGGTTGATGCGTTGGATACAGGAGAAATCGGATTTATTATCACAGGTATGAAAACAATTCATGACTGCAAAGTTGGTGATACAATTTGTGATGCAAAATCAGAATGTGAAGTATTACCCGGATTCAAACCATCGGTTCCGGTTGTGTTTTCAAGTTTCTTTCCCGTAGAAGCAAATGATTATCCCGACCTGCGTGAAGGTGCAGAAAAATTAGCATTAAATGATGCTTCGTTTGTGTTCACAACTGAAAAATCATCCGCATTGGGATTTGGTTTAAGATGTGGATTTTTAGGTTTGCTGCATATGGAAATCATCAGTGAAAGATTAAATCGTGAATTTAATTTGAATCTGATAAATACTGTTCCCAGTGTGTTATATAAAATTCATTTGCGCGATGGCTCAACAATGGATTTGGAAAACCCTGCGGATATGCCAGATGTTACAAAAATAGAATCAATTGAAGAACCATGGGTGCGTGCAACAATTATGATGCCTGATAAATATTTGGGTGCAATAATGGAATTGTGTGCATCACGTCGTGGCGTGCAAGAAAATATCTCGTATGTGGGGAATCGCGCCGTATTGGTGTATTTATTGCCTTTGTCTGAAATTGTTTTTGATTTCTATGACAGGGTGAAATCTTTGTCATCTGGATATGCATCATTTGATTATGTTTTATATGATTATCGCGTTTCAGATTTGGTCAAAGTATCGATATTAGTAAATGATGAAAATGTTGAACCGTTGTCTTTCTTGTGTCACAGGGGGGCTGCGGAAAAACGTGGTCGTCAAATTGTTGAAAAATTAAAAGATTTAATTCCACGTCATCAATTTAAAATACCACTTCAGGCGGCAATCGGTGGAAAAATTATTGCACGTGAAACAATCGCTGCATATCGCAAAGACGTTACTGCGAAATGTTATGGTGGCGATATTACGCGTAAAAGAAAATTATTGGAGAAGCAGAAAGAGGGTAAAAAACGTATGCGGACGTTCGGTAATGTAGAAATTCCGCAGACCGCATTTATCAATGCATTAAAGGTCAGTGAATAACCAAAAAAATAAAAGGAAAAATAATTATGGGACGGATATCAGACAAAATACAAATACTGAAAGCAAAATATGAAATTGTACAGAAATGTCGTGCAGAGGTATAAAATCTGTCCTATCGGGTTAATAGAAAAATGCAAATGGTATGAAGCAAATAAAAAATATGTCACGGCAAACGATAATTTGAAAACAGCTTGGAAAGGCTTTTTCGATTGTTTGTTATGTTGGTAATAAACATTGTGAATACAATGGGGGCTGATGCGGGAACAGACAAATAAACCGTAGGAGAAAAGATATGGCACATCAATTTTTCTTTAATACTTATATATTAGATAATTTGCCATCGCCTGAAACGGGGTTTGATGTTGTTCAGGATCTTTCTGAACCAAGATTACGTATGTATATAACCCAACGTGGTGTAAAAAGTTTCTTTGTTCGTAAACGTATAAACGGTGTAGATAAACGAATAATTATTGGTAAATATCCTGATATAGACATAGAAGATGCGCGTGCCAAAGTCAGTGAGATTTTAAGTGAAGCTGAAAAGAAAATTCCCGTACGCAGAAAGAAAGTTACTTTCAAAGAATTTATAGATTTATATCTGCAAAACAAGGTGAGACGTGGCGAAGATTCTTTGATTAAATTAAAAAGAGCCATTGATTTACACTTTAAAGATTTATATCAAAAAAACATTCAAGATATATCTGGGGAAGATTTAAAAAACGCGTTGGATGAAATTTCTGGACGCGCCATGGCTGCCCGTATGCAAGAATTATTGCACAGCGTATTCAAATATGCTGTGGATACAGGTTATGCAAAAAACAATCCGATGAAAAGTGTTGAAAAAATTGTTGTTGTCAGACGTGAAAGAAAATTAAAAAAGTCGGGATTGCAAAAATTATTCTGGGCAATTAACAAAGAAGAAAATGTTAATTTGCGTTCTGCGTTTTTAATGCTGATTTATGGGTTTGCACCAAAAACACAAATATTCAAAATGCGTTGGGAAGATGTAGATTTTAACCATGATTTGTGGGGCAATATACCTTTGTCAGACAGGGCAATTTTGTTATTGCAAGATTTATCCCAAGATGGCGAATGGGTATTTATGGGACGTGGTAAATTCCATTTAACAGATCCACGTGTTGCATGGAAACGTGTTGCACAACGCGCAGGTATGCCAGATTTGACCATGGATGATGTTCATAAATTCTTGATGCACGAATTAGTTTGGAATTCAGACAGATATATGTTGCGCAATAATATGAACGATTTATTGGCAGATTTGTTCGCATAATACATTTTTTATAAAAGTCAACACTTTGTTATAGTTTGTTATAAATTCTTGACACAGATTACATAAAATGATATTTTGTTTAGAAAGGCGCCTGTGTAACATGGGCCACACGATTAACAAAAACAAAGGATAAAAAATGACTACTTTTGAAAAAGTAAAAAAAATTGTTTGTGAAAAATTGGGTGTCGACGAATCCAGAGTGACTGAAAATGCTTCATTCGTAACAGAATTGGGTGCTGATTCTTTGGACGTTGTTGAATTCGTTATGGAAGTTGAAAAAGAATTCAAAATCACAATTCCTGATGAAGAAGCAACAAAATTGGTTACAGTTGGTGATGCAGTAAAATATATCGATGCACATGTGAAAGCATAACCAGCAAAGAAATAATTTTGCTTTACAGAAAATTTATAGCCACCAAATTTGGTGGCTTTTTTATGTCGTTGATTTATATAATATTTTATTGTATGCTTGCTGGGTGATAAAGACCTAAAAGGATTTATTTATGAAGAAAATTGTTGTTACAGGAATGGGTATTGTTTGTCCAGTTGGCACAGGTGTCGATGTTACATGGAAAAATATATTAAATGGCAAAAGTGGTATTCACAAAATTACTGAATTTGATGTTTCTGATATCGCATCACAAATTGCGGGTATTCCAAAACGCGGAACTGAACCTGGTGATTTTAATCCAGATACTGTGATTGATCCGCGTGAACAACGCAGAATGGATAATTCTATTATTTATGGTTTGGTTGCTGCTGATGAAGCAATCAAAGATGCGGGTTTAATTGATTATGATGGCGATAAAAATCGTATTGGTGTAGCAATCGGCAGTGGAATCGGGGGATTGTCCACTATTGATGTAACCAGTCGCGATATTTTTGAACAAGGTGCTCGTTTTGTCAGTCCTTTCTTTGTTCCAAAATGCGTTGTTAATATGACATCTGGTCAGGTTTCTATTAAATATGGTTTTGGTGGCCCAAATATTGCTATGGCTACAGCATGCGCCACAGGTTCACATTCTATTGGTGAAGCGGCTGAAATTATCAAACGTGGTGATGCAGATATTATGATTTGTGGCGGAACAGAAGCATCTGTTTGTCATTTGGGTATGATCGGCTTTTCTGCTATGCGCGCATTAAGTACACGTAATGATGATCCTGAACATGCATCACGTCCTTGGGATAAAGACAGGGATGGTTTTGTTATGAGCGAAGGTGCCGGTGTTTTAGTATTGGAAGAATATGAACATGCTGTGAAACGCGGTGCAAAAATTTATGCAGAAGTTGCGGGTTTTGGTATGTCTGCAGATGCACATCATATTACGGCACCTGCACCAAACGGGGAAGGTGGCAAACGTGCAATGCAGATGGCATTGGACAAAGCAGAACTAAAACCATCTGATGTAGATTACATAAACGCACATGGAACATCAACTGGATTGGGTGATGTTGGTGAATTAATGGCGGTCAAAGATTTATTCCACGATACAAATGTATGTATGTCATCTACAAAATCCATGACAGGACATTTGTTGGGGGCCGCCGGCGCAATCGAAGCGGTATTCTGTATATTGGCAATTCGCGATAATATTGTTCCACCAACCATAAATTTGGAAAACCCAATTGAAGAAGTTGGTGATTTCAATCTGGTTCCAAACAAAGCACAAAACAAAGAAGTCAAAGTCGCTTTGAATAATTCTTTTGGGTTTGGCGGAACAAATGCTTGTTTGATTTTCAAAGAAGTAAAATAATAAATCGCGGTAATTGTAATACATTTATTTTGACAAATATGGGTCAGTGTTGCAAAATTACCGCGTTGTTATCGGGGTATAGCTCAGTCTGGTAGAGCGCTACGTTCGGGACGTAGAGGTCGCAGGTTCGA
>JAKSTB010000037.1 GCA_024402815.1 Alphaproteobacteria bacterium
TTTAGTGTTGGATGAAGCAACATCTGCCCTGGATTCTAAAAATGAAATTATGATTCAAAAATCATTACAAATTGCCATGCAGGGCAAAACAACCCTGGTTATTGCGCACAGATTATCAACTTTGCGTAACATGGACAGAATTGTTGTTATACGTAATGGTAAAATCATTGAATCTGGAACTCATAAACAATTATTGCGTAAAAATGGTGCCTATCGCGCGTTATGGAATATGCAAACATCTGGATTTGTATCATGATAATAACACCCTGATAACAGGGTGTTTTTTATTGTTTTAATCTTGTTTATAGGGGGATTTTGTGATAAAATATGGCTGATATATAAAAAGGGGAAATTATGAAAAAAGATAATAAAAAAGTTACACCAAAAGACACTTCAAAAAAACCAAAAAGCCAGATTGCAAGAAATGGGCGTATATTGCGTGCTGTGGCCAATTGGTTAAGTGAATTGGCAACTAAAGATGGCAACAGTTTTACTGATGCGAAAAAAAGAAGGGCAGCAAGAATAACAAATGACGATAATAAAACAGGCGATGAAGTTTTATATATCTTGGGCCAAATGGGCAGAACAGGTGGCTTTATATTTTTGAAATTGTTTGAATTGATATCACGAACAACAAATATTGCGTTGGTAGATAATGCGATGTTCCGCAAATTAGAACAAAAATATTCCGAATTAAAACGTGATGATAAAAAATTTGCAGCATGGTTAAAGAAACATCCTGCGATGTCGTCATATTTGACAGTTTTGTTAACAACGGCTTTGTTGTTATTGGGCAGGGCTGGATATAAAAAAATCAAAGACCCCGTAAACAAAGATAATAAAGCAAAGATAGAAAACGTTGAACAACAAAAAAAACAAAAGGCACCAACGGTAAAAATATATGACGTTACAGATGATGGTTTTGTTCAAGAATTTTTCGATGATAACTGGAATAATTTTGTTATTTTCTTGTCTGAATTCGAAACATTTCATGAAAAACCTGTGTTGCAACCTGGGGAAAGTCGTTACACATACGGTCCTGGTTTGACATGGGTTTGGGAACAGTTGGCAAATGGTAAATATAAACAACATGGATGTGTTGGAAAATGGAAGACCAAAGCGACCAGCTTTACCAAAGAACAAATGTGGGAACAGGCTCAAATTCACCTGTTGAATGAAACTTTGCCAACAATTCAGGCGCAATTAAAGGCAAAAGGTTTTAAGCATGTGCCGTCACATCAATTGTTTGCTTTGGTTGTCGCGGGGTATCAATTACCGGGGCATATTTCTGGCATAGTGTCTAAATTACAACAAGCGGGTGATGATGTTCAAAAATGCGCGGATGCTTTCTCTTATTGGGTAAGCAAAAAACGCAAAGATTATTACCGCGGAACTATGAAACGCCGTTGGTGGTGTGCAAATATCTATTTGGGATATATTGATTGTCATGATTTGTTGGATTTGAATTGTGATGTATTTTCTGTGGTAGATTTTAATATGGTGAAACCAAATGATAAACAATTCGCAATGGATTCTTCAACATTGACTTATGCGCTGTTAAAGACCAATGATAAAAGTTCGGTCAGAGATTTTATCGTACAAAACAAATTGTTAAGCAATCCTGATAATTGTTATACCAAATCTGGAACTGTGATGATTGCTACTGTCAATCCTTCCATGATGGAAATGATTGCTGGATTGAAAGATTTTAGAGCCAAAAAATACGAAAGTTCCATAGCACATTATCAAAAGGCCATAGAATTTAATCCTGATAATATCTCTGCATACAGTGATTTGACGTTGGTATATAAAACTTATGCTGATGTAACCAAAGACAAATCGAAATCAAAAATGTATTACAAAAGATGTTGTGAACAATTGTCTAAGATTGAAAGTCATATGGCTGAAAATGAAGATTTGGTTGTTGATGACGAAAGTATGGCGTATGTTCATTACAATGTCGCAACAGCCCAGGATGAATTGGCAAAAATATATAAAAACGAAGGTGACAAAGAGAACGTTGCTACATATTACAAATATGCAATGGAAAATTATGGCAAAGCAGAAGAATACGGGGTTTCTGCGGGTATTGCTGATAAATATATAAACAAATATAAATACAAGAAAGTGGCCGCAGAAGCGAATTATAAAGCAATGAAGAAAGAAAAAACAATCGGTTTCAATCGTGCGAATTCTAAATTGAAACACGATATTATGCAAAATCAATCGCAAATCATTAAAGGCGACGAATACGCATAAAAAACGCCCAAACGGGCGTTTTTTATAATCCAAATTTAATTAATATGGCGATTAAAGAAAACCACAGAACAAACAGATAGATTTCTTGCATCATAACCATACGTGTTTGATTTTCTTTTTCGAATATTGCATCAACACAAATTTTCGGCATATTATCATCTTGTTTGCGGTTTGATTCAAACAGGCGTTGATATAAATCCCACAAATCTCTATTAGATTGGTTTATGTCTTTTATAACATATATTAATCCAGATAATCCGAAACCATGCAAGGCAAGCCAATACGGGAACAAATAAAAATTTCCACTTATATATCTTTATTGCCTGAACAGAAAATATCACAAACATAGTACTAAATAATACCAATGCAATTTTATCAATAAGTATCAGGCAGTTGTGTTTGCATATAAAACACAGCAACCCGTCCCATTTGCTGTTATTTAAAAGACCGTGCAGATCATTCATAAAGAACAATAC
The DNA here is from genome assembly GCA_024402815.1 of Alphaproteobacteria bacterium. Lineage (GTDB taxonomy): Bacteria > Pseudomonadota > Alphaproteobacteria > Rs-D84 > Rs-D84 > Enterousia. Next base: position 2,736 of record JAKSTB010000037.1, read on the forward strand.
AAAGATCATAGATAAAAAACTGCCTATAAAACTCATCATTCATATTTTACATTAACAATTAAATCGTGTCCATTATTTTTGAACCAATCGAAAAAGTCGATATATGTTAATTCTTTTTAAAATAAAAACGACATCCATCTGATAATAAATAAATTGTATCCGGTGTAGATTCATAAAATGTTTCAATTATTTCATCGCCAGATTTAATAAAGAATTCTCGGGCATTTTCATCATAATCATATTCGCCGAAGACAATATGTGTATCTTTAATTTCATTTTGTGTATCATATGTGTAATATGTTTTTATAAAACTGGTTTTATCTATTTCGATATAAGAGTTTTTGTAAAACCGGTTCGCAGTATCTTTACAATCTGTAGTTATATGTCCAGCATATTCAAATTGTTCAAAAGACCACTTTCCGCATAAATCACAGGATTGGCTGTCAGCAGAGTCACAGCCAACCAAAAACACTAAAAACAGCAAAATCTTGTTCATACGTCACAGTATAAATATTATTGTTGTAAAAATCAATATATACCTCGGCTATACATATTCCATTCGTTTTGTCTGCGGTTAATTAACCCATTTGATATCTCTCCTTGCGAACGGTTCCATGCTTTCCATGCTGATTCTAAATTTGGATATACAGAACTATGAAAATTCGGATTGTTTACATATTTAACAACGGTTGAATTTGCGAAATTTTTTGAGCCTATGTTATAAGCCAAAGAAGTCAGAGCATCAAATTGATTCTGTGATAACGGTACTGTTATATTATCACGTACGGCACGTTCTGCAGTTGCAATGTCGGCACGTAATAATTCGGTGACTTTGGCTTCAGAAATTCCGTTTTTGAAATCTTCGCCATTTTTTATCAAATGACCATAACCGATAGTTGCTCCTTTTGGTAATGGTTCATGTGTATTAACTGGTTTGCCGGTTTGATCATTATAAAGAATGTGATTGCCTTGTTTGTCTAATATTTTGTCTTCTTTATCTTTCAGCCAAGAAAGCCCTTTAGAACTGATTTTCATGTTTTTCATTCTTTCTTTTTTTAATTCTTTATTTATTTTTACTTCTGTCCAATGACCTGGTTTTACAGCACCGGTTTCTTTGATTTTATTTTCTTTTCTAAAATTTTCTATTGCATCAAATAATCTTTGATTTGGGTATTGTTTTAGTTTTTTTGTCGGATTCTCCTGCTCTGGAATCAGGGGTATAGTAGCCAAGTTTGACCAAAGCCCTTTTTAACCATTTGATATCGCGAGTATCCACACTTCTATCGCTTGCAACATCTTGATGTAAATTCGAATCATGATAATCTGCGTTTTCTATATCGGATAAATTTAATGTACATTTACAATTCGGATGAAAAGGCGGTCCTGATACAACTTCGTCATCAACAATCAAGGCAACGCATCCACCACATTCACCACCACAATCAATTGTAGCGTATGTATGTTCGGGTTCGTTTTCATCTGATTCTTCATCAATTTCATCTTCAAAATCCTCATCGATTTCATCAAACTCACTTATCTCTGGTTCCACATTTGGTGGATTAGCATAAACATCTATAACCAATTCGCCATTTTCATTCCAAGTGACACCTTCCCACATAGCACTCATATAAAACTCCTTTTGTTAAATAAAAAAAGCTCGTGCAAGACGAGCCATAACAATAAAAAAAAAGACGACAAAATGTCGTCTACTAAATCGCATTCATTATATCACAAATCACGTAAAAAATCAACCAAAACTGGCATCGGGGTTTTGGGCAGAGTATATAGTTATGATGAAATTGGGCGGATTGTTGGCAACTGGCGATATACACCGGTAATACTACCCACAAAAATCGCCGGAAACGGGGCAAAAAAGAACATCCCGCTGAATTACCACGGGATGTTTAATATTACTGGCGGAGACGAAGGGATTCGAACCCTTGATACCCTTGCGAGTATACCACATTTCCAATGTGGCGCACTAGACCAACTATGCGACGTCTCCAATCAGGGCTTAATTATTCTTCGTTTTCTGATTCATCTGCAACATCGTCGCCGGCATCTTCAACACCATCTTGGCTGTCGTCAACCAATGTGTTTTCCAATTCAGCATCGATTTCGCGCAACAATGGATCTTCGGCTGCAACCTCCAAAGAAGCATCTTCATCAACTGTAAATGGTGCGTCTTTGTAAGATTCTATGAATTCATGACGAACATCAACAACATTTAATTTGCCACTTGCGATTTCGCGCAACGCGACAACTGTCAATTTATCGTGATTTTTTTCTACAACTGGTTCAGCACCACCGTTCACGTCACGAACGCCTTGAGAAGCCAACACTCCCAATTCATAACGACTCTCCACAAATGGTAAAGTATCAGAATTTGTTACACGAGCCATAATAAAATCCTTTGTTGAAATAATTTTTATCCACGATATAATGCCCCATGAATTAAAAAAAAGCAAGAAGAAAATACAAAAATGAATATAAAAACTTTATCTTTTGGGTGCAGATTAAACGCATTGGAATCTGAAAAGATTGCCAACGGGTTGTCCAAGGTCATAAATACCGCGATTTTGGTAAATACTTGTTCTGTCACAGGCGAAGCAGAGCGCCAATCTGCGCAAACTGTGCGCAAATTATCGCGGGAAAACCCAAATGTATTGATTTTTGTAACTGGATGCGGGGCAACCAGAAATCCTGAATTATTCGCTAAAATTCCGCGGGTTATTGTTGTCGATAATGTGAATAAAATGAATATCAAATCCTATTTAGATGCAATGGATAAATATGATTTTGATATATCGTGTTCCAAGATAGATGTGTTCAAAAACGCGGAAACACCATTGTCTAAACAATTTATTCAGGTTCAAAATGGCTGTAATCATGATTGTACATACTGTGTAACCCGTCTGTTGCGTGGCCCCAGTATTTCTTTCCCTTATGCAGAAATATTGGCAGATGCACAACAAGCGGTCAAAAACGGATTTTATGAAATCGTTTTGACTGGGGTTGATACCGCCAGTTATGTTCGTGTTGAAAATAATAAACCTTTTTTATTGGCGGATTTATGCAGGGCTTTGTTGCATGATGTTCCGGAAATTCAACGGTTAAGATTGTCTTCCATAGATCCTGCATCGCCCGAAGTATTCAAGATTATCGATTTAATGCGTCAAGATTCCAGATTTATGCCACATTTGCATTTGTCTATGCAATCTGGATCGGATGAAATCTTGCGTGCTATGCGTCGGCGTCATGATGCAGATATGTTAAAAAGAATAGTGCAATATTCCAATGATGGCTTCCAAGTGACTTTCAGCGCGGATATCATTTGTGGGTTCCCAGGTGAAACAGAAAATTTATTTAATGAAACGGTCAATGTTGTTCGTGAAATGGGGTTAATTCATGCCCATGCTTTTCCGTTTTCACCACGTCCAAAAACTGTTGCTGCAACCATGCCGAATATGGTTCCAAAAAACATCTCAAAAGAACGTGTAAAAATCATAAATGATATTGCAACAGAAAACAAAATCGCATTTATGAAAAAACAAATTGGAAAAATTGTTTCGGTATTGGTCGAAGAAAAAAATATAGGTCGGACCCCCGATGATATTGATGTAAAAATAGGTGGCAAAAACATTCCTAACAAGACGATTTGTGATGTAAAAATCACAGGTATAAATGGCGATATGTTTGCCGGCGAAATCGCATAAAATTTTAGCGTATTTTTACAAATACAATAATTTAAAAAATCAAGTCGTGTGAACAGATTATAAATATTGTTTAATGTAATATTGCAATTTTTTGTTTTATGCGTTTTTTCCGGCTAAAAAACCACTTGAAAAAGCCCATTGTAAATTGAATCCTCCCAGGTCTCCGGACACATCTAAAACTTCGCCTGCGAAAAATAAATTTTTACAAATTTTTGATTCCATATTTTTTGAATTTATATATTTTGTATCAATTCCACCGAATGTAATTTCAGCATTTTGCATACCAATCGGTTTCAAATTTTTGATTTCAAAATGTGTAATTTGATTTGCGATTTTTTGAAGTTGTGAATCTTTATAATCGGCTATGTTTTTATCATCATTTTTGCATACAAAATGTGCAAATTTATTTGGCAAAATTTCAGTTAAAATATTTACTAAATTTTTTCTGCCATTTGTTTGTTTTGACTGTTTTAATTTTTCAAATAAATCAACTTTCGGTGTAAAATTGATAATCAAATTATCGGTGTTTGATAAACTGGCACGATAAACAGCGGGTCCCCCAATACCAAAATGCGTGAACAGCAAATTATCGTTTATAACCCGCTTGGGCGAATTGGTTGTAATTTCTACGGACAAAGATATGCCGGCCAAATCTGGTGAAAAGGCATCTGTCTTTAGGGGACACAATCCTGGCCGAAATGGTACAATTTTGTGCCCGAAATGTTTTGCAATTGAAAAACCAACATCCGACACCCCAAGGTTTGAATAAGATATGCCACCTGTGGCGATAATCAGGGATTTAGAGTGAAAAACATCGCCATTTTCTGTAAAAACAGCAAAAACATTATCTTGTTTGTCGACCCGCAAAACCTTTTGATTAGATTGAATAGAATTTACATTTATATCTGATAACAATGCGTTAATAATATTTTGTGCACCGTTTTTACAAAAAAATCTGCCGGGCTCTTTTTCGGTATATTCTATATTTTTTGATTTAACCCAATTTAACATATCAATCGGGGAAAATTGAGCCAATGCAGATCGTACAAAATCTGGATTTTGCCCAAAATATCTGGTATAATCTGCCCCAGTGTTTGTAAAATTGCAATTTCCACCGCCTGAAACGGCAATTTTTCTGGCCGGGGTGTTGCCCATATCTAAAATGACATAGTTTTTATGTCTGGATTCGAGTTCGGCGGCCGCTTTTAATCCGCCGGCCCCAGCACCAATAATAATGACATCGTGTATTTTCATGTAAATAATCGTATCGCAAATAAACCCAACAGCAAGAAAAAAATACTTTGTATTTTTATAAAAAAACTGTAAAATAGCCATTGATGAAAACGAAAGTTTTTGTCCAAGGGTGGATTTATTATCCTGACTTGTTCGACCCATGACTGAACTAAAAAGGAGTATAAAATGTCGAAAAATCACGATGTCGCGTTTGTCTGCGACGAATTAAATATCCAAAATAAAAACGGCAAATTTCAATCAATTGTAACAGAACCTGCTCAAAACAAAGATTTTGTAAGGGCTGTTTTTGCTAACCTTGATTTATTGCTGAAACACAGGAATATAATTTACAGCCACAGCGAATTCTATAATATACAAATCCCGGGTTTTTTCGTTGGCGGTATATTTATCGGTCAACGCAATTTATTGTTAGGGGATTTAATGGTTTTGTGGGAAAATACTGATTGGCACGGTGATGGCAAATATTATTATTCCATTGTTGGATCTCCTTTGAGTGGCTGTAACAGTGCCAGATGGTATAATTCAAACACAAAACAATTTGAAAGTGGAACATTGGATCCCATTCATATTCGTGGGTGGGGAACTTTGGGTTTTCCTGCATTCAATTATAAGCAACACGGCAGTTTCACAGTTAAAGATAAAAGGATAGTATGTCCAGGGTGGAGTGCCGAACCAGTTATATCCAAACTGACGATTTTGGATTTATTGTATATATTGAAAACAAAACAATATTAAAAAATAAAAAACCGTCAAATGACGGCTTTTTAATCTGTGGTGGGTTAGGTAGGACTCGAACCCACGACCAAAGCGTTATGAGCGCTCCGCTCTAACCAACTGAGCTACTAACCCACAGCAGAGACAATTATACATATATTTTTTATGACTGCAAGTTAAAAATATAAACAATCATTAAAAATAAAGTTGATGAAAATATGCTTAAGACATAAACCCTTGACATGAAAAATTGATTTTTACTAAGATAAGGAAAGAAAGGGAGAATTTTTCGGTTTGTCGGGTACAAGGAAATAATTCAAAAACCGCAGAATATCGCCGTTTATAGAACATATAATAGAAAGGAAGAAAAGATGTCTATAAGAAAAATTTTTACGGGAATATTTGCAATATTTGCAGTTACCAGTGACTCTGCAGTGGCGGCACCAAGTGTTCGTCAATTGGGTGCTATAATGCAGAAATCTGCAGGTTCTGATAATACTGTGGAACAACAAAAGGCACGTGCTGCAACATCTGTTGGAACAAAAGTATCGCCCAGTACAAAACCGACCAAGGCATCAACGACTGTTATTTCCGCTGCTTCTGCGCCTATTAACGATTCGTCAAGATTGGGTGGCGTTCCAGTTGTCAGTGGCAAATCGAACAAATATAACTCTTTTTCAAACACCAAAACATACAGCGCTTCAACCGCGTTAGTTGCGATGGAAAAAGATTTTGAAAAATTGCAAAATGATTATATCGCTATGCAGAATAATTATACAGCAATGCAACAAACGATGAACGCAACTGCTGAACAAATCAGACAAGAAGCGGGTCAGCAGATATCTGCGGCTGTTCAACAACAACAGTCGGATCTTAATACCATGAACACAAATATCACCAGTTCATTGGGGCAGGTCCAATCCCAGATTGCTGCTTTGTCTCAAGATGCTGTTAAAAAAGTAGAATTGGATACAGAATTAAACAAAGCGCCAACAATTACTACAATGACCCAAACATTGGCTCGCAAAGCCGATACAACGGCGGTTGAATCTGCGATAACAACAGCTGTAACCCCGTTGGCGACCAAAGCGGAATTGGAAGAAATAGGGGAAAACGCAATAACCCCAACAAGGTTTGATGATATATTGAAAGATAACACCAGAT
>JAKSTB010000038.1 GCA_024402815.1 Alphaproteobacteria bacterium
CTAAATTTTTTATTCCGTCCCATATCTCTTTATGTGTCATATAAATCCCCTTTGAATTGTGTATGTATTCATATTACTGTGACTGCAAGAAAATTACAATATATTCTACCAGAAATAGAATACTAAATATGATTTGTGCGTATTGTAATATGATTTTGATTTTGAAAAAGGTTTGTAAAATAGGGTGAAAAACACCGATAACAATGATTCGTGTTTTGTTCAAAATAATGGTTTTTATTTTTAATAATGAATTGACAAATATAATAATTTGTATTATAATTTGTTAACCAGAAAACAAATGAAACCGATAAACAGATTAAAATCTTTTGCGCACAAATTGCTAATCACTTACAAAAAACCTGGATGTGATGCGGTTGATAATACCAAAAATGTCAGAGATTTATGTGTAAAATATTGGCAAGACTATCAAGAATACAAAGAACAAAGGGCCAAATTGATAGAACATTACTATGGCAAACCGTCTTTCACGTCATCAGAAGATTATTTCCAAGCATTGTTCGATCATTTTGGTTTAGCAAAATTAGATTATATTTGTAATCAAAAAAGGGACCATGCTTTACTCTTTTTTAGACAACATCCAGAAGCATGGCAACAGGGTGATGAAATCGCATATTTTTATGACAGCGACAAACTGCAAGAACAAATACGAAAAACATTTAATGTTGAATTAGATTATATGAAAGATTTGTTATCAAATATAGATACATTGGATGCGAAATTGAATATTGCAACCAACGCCAATGATGCCAAGGCTATAGAAAAAATACAAAACGAACGCAGTTATTTGGTTGCTGTGTTGGATGACGCTCGCAGAACAATGGGCGATAAAATACATGAAATGTGGTGGAATGCAATTCCTGATGTAATCAAACAAAAGTATGCTAAAGCCATGGATGACAAAATGGTACAAATATTGGCAGAAAACAACGATTTGACACTGTTTGTTTTAAATTTTTACGTATCAGATCCAACTTTGAAAGCGTGCAGAAGATTTGTAAAGAATCTGGAAAAAGAATTTAATCGCCGTATATTTACAGACCCAAAACAACGGGTTCAATTTGCAGTTGCCACAAGATCAGATTTTGATTGCAGCGGAAATTATACTTATGACAACCAAAAAATCGCTGTCAGATTCAATGATTTTGCATACTATCCGATAGACGAATTAATAAACACTATTAAACATGAATGTTTGGGGCATCATGTTGATAATGTGTGTCCAACTTTGGGACTTCAGGGTCATATCATGCAAGATTTCATAGAAGAACTCTTTAATGGCAAATTGATAACCCATGGCACAGGGGAAAATTGTTTTGCAACTGCTAAATCGCCATTATTACAACAACATTATTGTGTTGACGGTATGACAGAAGATGAAAAATCATTACTGGCTAAACAGGGATGGTATTTCTTTGAAGAAGCTGATGATTTTGAAATTGAAAAATATCATGCGATATTTACGGAAAGATCTGCGTTTTCTCTGGAACAAACGGGCGATTATATGAATAAAAGTAACGCATATCGTAAACAGCAGGTAGCCAATAATATGCAAAACACAAAATAATAAATGCATATTATTTATATATAAAAAAACCTGTCTTTGATTATGACAGGTTTTTTATTATGCGGTTATTGGTTATCTTGTGTGACGGCCTTTTTGTTGCAATTTAGTGGCAACCAAATTAGCCATATCGATAACTGTGCATTGACCACCATTAAAATATGCAAAAGAATCATTATAGCCAGATGCAATCACATGATTTCCACGATGATCTGGTATAAATACACGGCCTGATTGGTCGACAAATCCGCGTCCCATGTAAACTTTTGTGTGATTTGGGAAACGAACGATAGCACCAGTTTTAATATTATCGAAATCTTCAATAGATGGATTTTCGATGATAATACCTGGGACGTCACCATATTGTTTGGAAAAATATTCAACCAATTTGTCACCATTATACAGTGCATCATGTTTGCCTTGTTTTACAGCAAAGACTTCGATACCACCTTTCTTTTTTAATCCAGCACGTTGTGCAGCATCCACTATAGCGGTTGTTGCAGATTTGTTGCAATAATTATAATCCAAACCGTATTTTTTACCCGGTGTTGTCAAATGGTAATTGATAGAATCAATACCACATGCCATTTCTTTGGCAATCATTTCACCGAACAATTCGCCAACTTTTTGATTGGAATGATTTGTCCAGTTGATTGTTGGAAATGTAGTAGGGTCAAAATATTCACGGTTAAATGTCGCAGTGTTGAAATTTTCTGCAGTAACACGTTGGTTAGTTGCAGGGTCAAGATATTCGACATGAAATTTCATCAATGCGTTATCTTCGTGTTCTTCGAATTTGATTTTTTCTGGATTGCCACGAATAATCAATCCCAATACAACGCCCAAACTAAAAGTATAAACCTTTCTGGCCAAAGGCGAAGTAAATACGTCTTTTAATATCTGTTTTGTTTGTTGGTTCATGTTATTTATCTCCATTTGCTTGGTTAAATTGTGTTTAATATAATACAATTTATTTATTTGTCAATATTTATTTTACGATTTTCTTTGATTGTCTATTGTATGCCATGCTGAAAAATCGAAACAAAAAATTATGAAATTTGACAGTCTTGGGTTTGTGTATTACTATACAAATCACAATTAACAAAAGGCTTATATTATAATGAACGATCAATGTATAAATAACATAGTACAACAATTGTTAGGGTTGGTGGGTTCTGATTCCATAACAGAACACCCTGACGGTAATATAGATATCCAGACTCAAGATTTTGGGAATATCACACTGGATCCAGCAAAACGCAAGATTAAATTTGAAGACAGATGGTTTGATATGACCAATGAAACATACGAAATGATTCAACAGAGACAGCCAAAACATAAACATACTGGCAGACGTGCATTGGCTTTTTGTATGGTTGGGGTATTAACTGTGTTGGGTATTATGGGAATTCAATCTGTAAAAAACAATACGCAAAACGCATCTGGTAAACCTAAAACTGTGAAAGAAAACGTAACGATATATAAACGTGTCTATGACAGCGTAAATCACGCAAAATATGATTCAACAATCGTAAATCAAAAATAGGCTGAAAAAAATATGGTCGGGGCGACAGGAATCGAACCTGCGACCCCTTGCACCCCATGCAAGTACTCTACCAGGCTGAGCTACGCCCCGACAACGAACAACATATTACATCATAGTTATTGAAAAAGCAAAAGGAATATTAAATGGATAACGCAGAAGCAAACAAGAAAGCTTTGGAATCTTTCAAGAATGATGAGAAATATGAAATATACGACGACATAATATTCTTTAATAATACGAAAACATTGTTATTATTGGGTGATGATGTCATCTTGGTTTTTGATAAAGATGTCCAACAATATTACGGGGACAAATTTATTATGGATGCAAACACCAAGAAACAAGCCACAAAGACCATGAAACGTTATAAAGCCAAAGTCTTTGTCCAAAACAAATTGCCCAGTTATATTGCGTTGGTTACTTTGTTGATTGTCGTTGCGTGCTATATTGTTAATACCAACAATGAAAAGGCCAGACAAACCAGAATGCGTGAATTAAAAAATAAAGAAATTCAAGAATCCAAGAAACAACAAATAGACCCAGATACAATTTGTGATTACAGAAATTATAAAACCGTGGTTGAAACCGAAATGAACCAGAATTTACCGCAACAAAAAACATTATAAATAAAAACCGGCGTGACGCCGGTTTAATTTTTCCTATAAATTTCTATTTAAATACATTCATGGCATATCTGCATAATCCGACAGAGATATCGTCTGGGGTATCAATGTTTTCCATAACTTCGTGACTCAAGTCCTTTTGTGTCGATAAATCTTCACAAACGACTTTGATATCTTTATCAAAACATTCTTGGATAGATTTTCTGACCAAGGGAATACGGGACGAACCGCCAGTCATAATCAGATATTTGAAATCTGATTTGTCTTTCCCAGATTTCTTGATACATTCGGTTACAGCGTTTTGTAATCTCGGCATATATTTATTTATTGAATCTTCAAGGTCAGATTTTGAAATAGATGTGTCTTTATATATAGCCCCTTTATTTGTTGCGATTTTTGCCAATTCATCGAAACTTGGTAAATTGAAAGTGGCAAGTTCAATTACATGTATCAAATTTTCTATTGTTTGGAACAAAACATTTGTCGCATCAAAAGTAGAGCATTTGAAAAACATGTCCTTTTGGATATTTACTATAAAGTTGTGAACCAAAGTGTTATATGCTGTTTCAGTTGATTCTTTTTGGATTGTATTAGACAACTTCTTGGCCTTTTTCTCTTTGGTTATTATATTTTTTATAATAATGTCTTTGGCCGGTTCTAATATTTTTATTACTTCGTCTTCAGGCAATGGCATTGCTAATAAATTATCAAATACTTTATATCCATTCTCAAAATCTGGTTTAAATGTTATTTCAAAATTACCATTTTCTCGAAAACAGTTTAAGTCTGTGGTAATTTTATCAATATTAGCTTTATTTATATTTTCTTTATATTGTGTAAACTCTTCTTTGATATCCTTCAAAGACATCGATGAAATCTTGTTTATCCATTTTTCCAATGAAGCATGAATAAGGTTATCTAGTTGTTTTTTACATTGTGGAACAGGGTATGTTTCATCCCACCCAAACAACATGTTGTAATCTTTGATAGCGTTACCATATTGTTTCCTAGAATCTGCCAGTTTTAACTTTATTTCGTCCAATAATTTTTGCGCATCGTTGTTTGCCAGATAATTTTTTGTGGTTTCATTGAACTTTGATATCGCATCTGTTAAATCTTGTTCGGTCATAAATAAATCATCGCTCAGATTGAAAGCAGTCTTTCTTCTGAATGAAAAGTCTGGTTTATAAGACAAACCTTTTTTACAGTTTTCTACTTCTGTTATCAGTCTATGCCCGTTTTCTGTCTTTATAATGTGCAATAAATCACCAATTCTTGGACGTTCTAAAGATGCCTGGTACGAATGTTCAAGTTCAGCTATAGTAGTATAATTATATAATTCGTTAATAGAAAAAGCACTGGACAATGTATCAAAATATTTTCTTGGGAAATCGGTTGTGGAATTGTTGTCCAATTTGATTTTTGATTCAAAACCCAATTCAGGCATAAAATTATGTAACGAAAAATCTTTATCGAAATCGGTTCCGCCAACTTTTATACCGGTGGTGGCAAAAACATCCTGTTTTCTGTTTGTTTGATTCCTGTGCGATGGTCCCAACGCTATTGCTGCAAAATCACTGGTTCCACCACCAATGTCCGCGACCAATGCGGTTGTGTCAGTTGGTATTTTTGTTTCCAGGGAAAAAGATGCAGCGATTGGTTCTTCCAGAAAAACAATATTTTCAAACCCAAGCTTTGCCACTATTTCGCGTAAATTTTGTTCTGCTTTGTTATCGCGTTCTTCATTATCGTCAAAAAAATGCACAGGGCGTCCAACAACGATGCCCGCTATGTTATCACTGCCAGTTGCGGCGATTAAACGTGCTTTGACAACTTTTAAAAAATTAGATATAAACGACCTGTATGACCTGGTCTGTGTGTCTGATACTTTGGTTGTTGCATCAACATCATCCAGAACGGATTTCAAATTGCGTAACAATCTGCCTTCGTATTCTCGGGTTTCATACGCACTGATAGCTTTTCTGCCCACTAACAGTCTGTTTTGATCTGGTATATAAAACATCGCCGATGGCATAGTGTTATATGTCGTTTTACCATCATCACTGGTTTCCAGGGGTACTGTTTTAACGGTTTTATCACCATCTAAATCCGCGTAAGAAACAGATGTGCTTGATGTACCAAAATCTAAACCGACTACTATTCTTGGCATTTGTGTTTCCTAGTCTATGTTCATATCATCAGTGTCTGTATGTTTCGTTTTAGCCCTGGCAGCTTCTATCAAAGCATTCAGATTCGATATTTGTGTATTAATGTCTTCTATTATATGTGATGGTACGTTACCAGCATTAATTAACTCTAATTTAATGTTTTGCAAATAAGTAACTTCACTGATGTAATGTTCCAGCATAATTCATCCTTTTTGTGTCATAACCGCATCAAAATGCATATGAAATCTTATACAATGTTTGTCTGATTAAATCAAGAATAAAAAATGTAATTCCAGGGTTTTTTGGGGAAGAAAAACAAACAATATCAGCAAAAAATAAAAACCAGCATTCGCTGGTTTTAAAATCATGGCGCGCCCAGAAGGATTCGAACCCTCAACCTTCTGATCCGTAGTCAGATGCTCTATCCAATTGAGCCATGGGCGCAATGCTGTATATTTTATATCGTTTTATTCAAAAATCAAGAAAAAATAACAATTATTTTTTCAATACCATTTCGCCACCGTATAACCTATTGAAATGATCTCTGCATACAGATATGTATTGGTCTGCACCAACTTTTACCTGTTGCCCATCACGAATAACATTTTTATCTTTGTCAAAACGGATATGGTGTGTCGCTAATCTGGTGCAATTATCCATTTCACACACAGAATCCATGCGGTGCAGTTCTGCGCCAACTTCGACCAGATGTTTTGAAGCAGGGAATATATTTTGATTACTGTCAATCATCAAACCATAGCATACAACTGTTATTTTGCTGTGGTCAGCAATATAAACCAATTTATCGATATCTGCAGGCGAGAAAAATTGTACTTCGTCAACTAAAATAAATTGAGTTCCGCGTTTTGGGTTGAATTTATCTAAATTTTTCAATGCCATTGCTTTTGTTTTTACGCCGATTCTGGAAACAATATCGGTTTTTGAATCACGGTCATCTGTGGTTGGTTTGATAGCAATCCATTTATTGCCTGTGCGTTCAAAATTAAAGGCATTTATTCCCAATTCAGCAGATTTAGACGAACCCATCACCCCATAATAAAAATGAATTTTTGCCATTTTGTGCCTTCCTTATGCTCTTTATCTCTCCGGTGTCCCTTGGCCGTAATGAAAGCAATTTTTATATGTCGGGTCAAGTTGATATTTTATTTTATGTTTAAAAATGGTATAATACATAAATATGAAAGGAATCCTGGGTGTTTTTATAACGGCTGTTTGTGTTGCCCAACCTGTTTTGGGCGACAGTTTTTTAAAGCCAACTTCTTTTCCGAAAACTTTTCAAGATTTATCTTTTACAGCCCGTATGAATATCTTGCGTGAAGGTTATTTACCATATGAAATTCAATATAATGAAAATGGTGTATGTACGGCAAATTGTGCGTATCATGGTATAACACTGGATGACGATATGAGAAGCGTCGACCAAGCAACCGATGAAATGGCAGATTTGATAGCAAATTCTGGTGGGGGTTCTTCATCCAGTGGCGGAACCGGTGGGACTTCTTGTGGTGGCGGTTATTCTGGATCTTGGGGTAATGGAGATTGGTGCAGAAATGGTCTGTCGACTAAATTGCCTTTGCGATATCCTGTGGATATGACGAATTTCAAATATAAAATATCCAGTGATTTTGGTTTCAGAACAAATTCCCCAAACGGTGCCAGATTTCATCCGGCTATTGATATAGGATGTCCGTCTGGGACACCTGTGTATGCAACTGCAGATGGTGTGGTTGTTACTGTGGCTAATGAAACAAGACCGGGTGGAGCGGGCAATTACATAAGTATTAAACACGATAATGGTTTGATTACACAATATCTGCATCTGGACAGGGTATTTGTGTCCAAAGGCGATACTGTAACCGCATGTCAACAAATCGCAAACAGTGGTAATTCAGGACAAAGTGTTGGCGGAAATGCTTATGCTGCACACTTGGATTACAGAATCAGATTCGACAGCAACGCAAACAAATATGTTGATATATTATGCCCATGTAAAACCAGTGACAGAAATACACAAAATTCATATAATACAAATTTGAATATGACGTGTGCACACAGTTTGTTTAATGCATCTTATAAATTCAAAAATTCTGGGGCAAAGCATGCCAATTGGCGCGTAGAACACGGCCATTGTATGCAAAATATAAATTCTTTGTTGCCTGATGAAGTTTCACAATGATGTTTTTTGTTTGTGAAATTTAACTTTGAAACTGCCGTTGTTTATGGGGGTAAAAGATTCTATGTATGGGCTTAAAATACTTTCTGTTGCCCACTGTTGAAATTTGATTTTTAATATGCCACTGGCACCTGTGATGACCGTTGCATTTCTGATGCCAGATGTGGTAATGTGTACCAGCATATCCCACGCTTCCTGTTCAGTATGTTGGTGAAAATCTATGACAGTATTTTCAGGGATTTTATCATTTGGTTTTGGAATACGGGTTGATAAATGTAATTCACTGCGAACCGATTTTTTTGTGTGTTCATCATCGGGAATAAATTCTTCCCCAATCATATTTGCAATATCTTTATCACTTAATTGTCTTTTCATATTTTGATGATAAAATCATAATTAAGAATATTCAATCATAAAATTGCAAAGCATATATGTTTTATGATATAATACATGTTAACGGAGAGAAACATTGAATAAAAAACCAGGTTTATTGTTTTCTGTATGCTTTTTTGCAGTGGTATTATTGGCCGCTGCGTTTCATATGGAAATCCTGGGGAAAAGTGGTGTGAAATTACCAGAAGGTATAAATCCTGATTCTGTGTTATATGTTTGTCCAACTGCAAATCGTACATTTGATATGTTATCTGCATTTATGTATCGTTCGCGCAAGTTTTTATATATAGCATTTGGTTTTGGTGTGATTGTTTTGTTGTTCAGTTGGGGTTGGGCTTTGTATCAAAATTTAGTTAAAGATAAATTTGTAAAAGATGCATATAAAAATTCATGGGGATTAACGAAGTTTTTCTTTTGGGTTACTGTGTTATTCACGGTGTTGATGGTTAATCCAAATAAATTAAGAAGTGTTACAGTCAGACACAAAGGGCACGACAGCGCATGGGTTCTGTGTGAAAATACTTCTGAAAATGCCAAGGCCGTCAAAGCCAACGCTGTCAAGTTTCGCAACTAATTCTTTTTGTTTCCAGTTTTTTGCGATTCGTAAATAATTAACTTGACTTAAAGTGCAGTTTTCTCTACGATTCGGTTAAGCAGTGGAGGCAATATCTTTGGGAACAAAGGAAAAAGATATTGTTCCAAGGGCATTGCCTTTGAAAACTGCCTGACAACCTTAACTTCTATATGAAAGGAGAAACACATGAATAAACAAGAACTGATTGAAGCAATGGCAAATGAAGTTGAAGTTACGAAAGCAACTGCAGCTGGTTGTTTGGATGCATTGATCAACATCATCACAAAAGTATTGAAGAAAAAAGGCGAAGTTCGTTTGGTTGGTTTTGGTACATTCACCACAACAAAACGTA
>JAKSTB010000039.1 GCA_024402815.1 Alphaproteobacteria bacterium
CGGGGGGAATTGAACCCCCAAGGATTGCTCCACAGCATCCTTAGTGCTGCGCGTCTACCAATTTCGCCACGCCCACATATTTTTTTTTGAACATTATTACAAAAGTATTTTTTTTTCAACTGTTTTTATGATATAATATACCCAGAAAGGAAGACAAAGGTTTTATCATGATGAAAAAATATTTTGCTTTTTTAGGTGCCTGTTTAGTGGCTGTATTGCCTGAATTTGCTGGTGCTGCTGGGACTTACTATAACAACAATTTGTATCAACAGCGTTATGGTAATACCGGCAATTATGCGTCCAGTCGTGGTTATGGTTATGCATCTACATATGGTCAAAATACAACTACAACTACGACCAGAACGGTGAAGAAAACAAAAAAGACAAAAACTGCAACCAGAAAATCAAGTTCTGAAAAGCAGGGATTGGTATTAGATGCGGGGGTTGAACACCAATTGGCCAGTTGGAAATTCGATATGAATACTGCAAAATCAAAATTGCACTATGATAATTTGATGTGGAATGTTATTGGTGCCGAAGGAACTTATTATTTTGGGGACAGCACTCCTATGCAAATCAAAGTTGGCGGTCGTTATGGTGTGCAATATGACGAATCACCAATGGTTGATGACGATATTTCCCAGGGTGGTTATGGTATTATGAATTGGACAGATGAAAACGGTAATATCATAGGAACTCAATCTGGTCATGCGTTGTCTGTTGGAACCAGCAAAGGTGGCACGCAGTTCGGTTTTAATGCAGCATTTGGATTGACTGATTTCTTTACTGCGGGTCGTGTTAAAATTACACCATCCGTTGGATACAGATATTTGAAATACAAATTAACAACAAAACAAAATTATGGTGTGGCGGTTGATATATTTGATTCTACGGATGTTCATCCATATGTGACTTGTATTTCTGGCTATCTGGGGGAAATACAATGTGATCCGTTCTTGCTGTTTTATTCAACGACGGGGGATGTTACTATCACGGGGCGTGTAGTTGATGAAGAAGGTAATTTGTCTGATGTTATCCAGGCACCTGGCATTGCTGGATTTAATATCGCAGGTGTTGATACCGGTGGAACATATTATTATGAACAATCTGGAACCAGTCACGAATACGAAACAACATGGGCGGGTCCATATGTGGCATTGGATGCCGAATATGAAATTGACAGTATGAATACGGTTACTGCGGGTGTCGAATTGGGATTGCCAATATACACAGCAGAGGGCAACCAACCATATCGTTATGATTGGGCCCATCCAAAAAGTGTTGAAGATAAATCAACATTGGGTGATGCTGTCCATTTGGGTTTAAACGCCAATTGGATAACAGCAATTTCAGATTCTATGTCATTGTCAGTTGGGTTTACATATGATTATTATTCAGTGTCCAAGGCAACAGCAAATACTTATTTGAACAGTACATACTATTTAAATTTGTATGATGCTTATAAAGAGGCATATACCGAAGTGACTGAAGAGCAACAAAAAGTCTTGGAAGAAGAAATGGCAGCCATCGAAGGATATCAATCTGACGGTTGGAAATTGAAAACAGATAAAGAAATCAATTCTGTATACAGATCTATGGGTATACGTGTTGGTGTAAATGTTAAGTTTTAAGGTATAAAAGCGTGAGGTTTAATTTAAAAACATTATTTGTTTTGGGCTGTTTTGCTTGTTTGTTGCCCTTTGTCGCCAGTGCTGTTGAATTATCTGGTGCGGTCACTGTGAATCAAACCAGTGATACGGCAACAAAAGCAAAAAGCGAAGCAATTAATGATGCCAGACGCCAGGTTTTGTTCAAAGTTTTATCAAAATATGCCGATACAGATGCGTTAACTGAATTGCTTAAAAATACATCTGATGATGATTTGGTCAATTTTATTGTATCAACCAGTGTTGCAAATGAACATATTTCATCAACGGGGTATTCTGCAAATATCACTATGGACATAGATAGTGGGGCTGTTAAACAGTGGTTGGGGCAAAATAATGTTCAAAATTGGATACCTAATACCGAAGTAGCTGAAAAATTTTTCATGTATATATCGTTGTCTAATGGGTTAAATGATTGGGCCGAATTAAAAAGAATTGCGCGCGAAATGAAAACAGAAATAGAAACCGTGGTTATGTCTGGTAATCAGATTTTGGCAAAAATGCCATTGAACCAAAGATCAAAATTTACTGTTTCTGTTCGTAGTGCAGGGTGGAAATATTCGGATAATGACGGTATTTTACATATTTGGAAATAAAAATAAGGCAGGAAATAAAATGAAAAGGTTGTTTTGTTTGTTTCTGTTGTTGCCAATGATGGCGATGGCAGAAGAATCCCCAAAAGATGATAAATTTAATTTAAACGTCAGAAGAATAGGTCTGGATTGGACCAAAACTACAATCGGTAATGCAGGTGAATATCAAAATTCTACGGTTGCCGCATTGAAAGCAACAAATCAAGAAAATGTCAAAGGCGTGTTAGATGTTGCTTTGGAATATGGATTTGATAAATTCAAATGGGATAATTCTGTGTTTATGGAATATGGTAAACAGACAATTAAACCATATAATGAACCCAGCACTGTTGACGAAAGTGCGGATAAGATATTGCTGTCTTCTGATTTAGCGTATGCATGTTGGGATTTTGATTCCTTTAAATTGGGACCAATCATGAGAGCGCAATATGAAACAGAATTTGCCGGTGACCCACGAAACAGAGTTGTCCGTCCAAATGCCGGTTTTTCGTTGTTTGACCATGATATTATAAAAAGCTTGTATATTGTTGGTGTGTACGAATATGATTTCACTTATTCACATGACAAAGTAAATAAATCTGCGTATGAAGCGGGGTGGCGTATTGAATATCAAATCAGAGATGGAGTAAAATTCTCGTCTGATGGATATTATAGAAAATATATGTCATTTTCGACCTATGTTGACGAAGATTTAAAGAACGATTTTTATGCGGTTGCTCGTTTGGATACAAATATCTGGGGCGATTTGACAATGGGACCATATATTAAATACCGCAGGGCTCATTCACGTCAGGCTGAACATTGTGGTTCTAACACTTCAATCGGTGTATCGTTCAGTTATATACACAATTTCGATTTGTTGTATAAAAAATCTGAATAATTTGAAAAATAATTTTTAATCTGTTGACAACCAGCGGGTTTATGCTAACTTTGGTAATTATATACTTACTCGACCCGTTTTTGTAAAAGTGTTGTATTTCTAGGTGTTTCGGAACATTATTATTTAATGTTCAAATGTATTTATCAGATAAAAATATGTTAAATGCCACCAACGGTTCAAATAATCTATTAAATTTCTCTTTGTGGTGTTCCAAAAGTAAATCCTGAATTAGTTTTTGTTTTTTCACCGAATGAAACACTTTTCAATTTGAACTGTTTTATCATAGAATTAAAGAATTTCGCAATTTCTGCTGTATTTACTAATGTTGCGCCATGATTAGTGTGAACATATTCGCCGTTTGGGTCTTGAACTATCGCGTCATTACCAACTTCCAAACGCCACGTGTTTTCGGCGCCACTATGATAATATGGTGTAAAAACAGCCACAATATCTTTTCCAGAAAACAACTGCAAAACCTTTTCGTGGTCTTTGTTTTCTGCTACTTGGGTGGATGTATAATACACATCATCAAATCCAGGTATTTTATTTCCAAATTTCGTATTTAAACTCCTGTTTTATTCACGACCTTTATCAGCAAACCGTGATAAAAAAGTAAGGGTATCAGATTTTGGTTCTACTGTTTTGAGTGCTTTATCAATTTTACCGGCAGTATCTTCATATGTTTCGCCATCAATTGTCACATAGTATTTTTTACCCATATTAATACGGAGTTTCCCTTTTTCCGCAACATTAGGTCTTATTGTAAGTTCAAATATTTTTTCACCGTCACTAGAATAAACATCTTTCACTTCCATTTTAGGCGCTTTTATACGGGTTTCTACTTTGATATTACCAGTATCAATAATTTTTTCCAATGTCTTCAAAATAGCATCATTTAATTCTTTATACATTTTTACTCCTTTTATAATCATCATGGCAATTATAATAAAACTAAGATTTAATTTGATACGGCTGTTAAACAACCTATAAAACAAGAAAACCACGACTTTCGCGGTATTTTTTAAATCAAAAAACGTCATAAAACTGTTGATTTTATTCTTTGGTTTAATTTCAACACTAAAAATCAAGCTCAAAACCACGCGTATTGTGGTGGTGCACGATTTTTAATTCATTTCAATAAATACGAATGAACAACCAAAAGGATTTTTTATGATTTATGCGTATTGTCGGGTGTCAACAGCCCACCAAACCGAAGAAAACCAACGTTTCGTGATTGAAAAATTCGCAAATGAAAACAACATTAAAATTGACATCTGGGTCAAAGAAACAATTTCTAGCAGCAAAAAGTTATCACAACGCAAACTTGGTAAATTGATTCCAAAATTAAAATCTGGGGATATACTTATTACAACCGAAATATCACGTTTAGCACGTAGTTTAATGGAACTTATGGGTATATTACAGACCTGCCTTGAAAAAGAGTGTCAGGTATGGACACTCAAAGAAAAATTCAGATTGGGGACAGACGTTCAATCAAAGGTTCTGGCGTTTGCTTTTGGTTTGTCGGCTGAATTATCAAAATCGTTATTACAAGCGCGTGTTCGTGAAAGTTTAGCGCGGTTAAAAGCAGACGGAAAGAAACTTGGACGACCATTTGGTTCAAAATCGCGTGAATTAAAACTAACAAAACACCAAAAACGGCTAGAATGGATGTTAAAACGCGGATTCAGCAAACCAAAGATAGCAAAATTATTAGGTGTTCATAAATGCACAATTTATAATTATTTGAAGACAAAAAAACTACATTGGGTCGAGTAAGTATATAATTACCTAAAATTTGCTTGATTTTTCTGGATAATTTGTTTAATATGGTGGCACGCACCTTGGTGCGAAGAACACAGGCAGTGGATATAATTTCTGTCCAGAGTATCTGGTTTTTTACATCTACTGACCGAGGATAACAACAGAAAAAAGGATAAAATCATGGCATTGCCAACTTTTACTATGAAACAATTAATGGAAGCGGGTGTTCATTTTGGACATCATACACGTCGCTGGAATCCATTGATGACACCATATGTTTATGGCGTTAAAGATAAAATTCATATTATCAATTTGAATAAAACTGCACCTTTGTTGCATCGCTCTTTGGTTGCTTTGGAAGCAATCGCAGCAGCTGGTGGAAAAATCTTGTTTGTTGCTACTAAACATCAAGCAAAAGATATCGTCAAAGATGCAGCAGAACGTTGCGGTCAATTTTATGTAAACAATCGCTGGTTGGGCGGTATGTTGACAAACTGGACAACGGTTTCACAAAGTATCCGTCGTTTGAAAAAGATGGAAAATGATATTGTTAATGCTGACAAATTGGGTTTAACCAAGAAAGAAGTTGGCGTTATGACCAAAGAAGTTGCTAAATTGCGTGACATTTTCGGTGGTATTTTGGAAATGCACGGAATTCCACAGGCAATGATTGTTATCGATGTGCCACGTGAATTGAATGCTGTTCATGAAGCAAAGAATTTGGACATCCCAACAATTGCTATTTGTGATACAAACGCAAACCCAGAATTAGTTGATTACCCAGTTCCAGGAAATGATGACGCATCACGTGCAACACAATTGTATTGCGATTTGTTCGTAGATGCTATTTTGTCTGGTATTGAAAAAAGATTGGGTGGCGCTGCCGGTAAAAAGGTTGAATCTGATAATGCAGAAGCAGCCGCTGAAGAATACGAACACGATATCAAAGTGAAAGAAGCAAAACAAAAATCAAAAACTTCTGAAGCTCGCGAAGTTCGTCGCAGCAAATTGGCAGATAAAGCCGATAAACAATAATATATAAAAGAAAGGAAATACAAATGGCAGAAGTAACAGCAAAATTAGTCCAAGAATTGCGTGAAAAAACATCCGCAGGTATGATGGACTGTAAAAAAGCATTGGTCGAAAACAACGGTGATATCGAAGCTGCAGCTGATTGGTTGCGCCAAAAAGGTATCGTTAAAGCCGCTTCCAAGGCTGGCCGTGTCGCTGCATCTGGTTTGGTAACTGTTGTAAAATGCGACAAAATGGGTTGCGTTGTTGAATTGAACGCAGAAACAGATTTCGTTGCTAAAAACGACAAGTTCCAAGCATTAGTTGCAAACGTTGCAAATAAAGCAATGGAATTGGCTGGTGATTTTGATGCAACTTTGAATGCAGTGAAAGATGATATTGCTGCAACAATTTCTACAATTGGTGAAAATATGAGTTTACGTCGTATCGCCAAAGTTGATGGTGATCACATTTACACATATGTTCACAATGCTTTGGTTCCAGGTATGGGGCAAATCGGTGTGGCAGTTGCTATCAATGGTGACGATCCACGTATTGATGAAATTGGTAACAAAATTGCAATGCATGTCGCTGCAAACAAACCTGAATTTATGACAATCGCAGATGTTGATCCAAAAGCAGTTGAACGCGAAAAGAAAGTGTTCATTGAATCTGGCGCAACAGCTGGCAAACCTGAAAACATTGTTGAAAAGATGGTTGAAGGTCGTATTAAAAAATACTATGGCGAATCCGTATTGGAAGAACAACCTTTCGTTATGGATCCATCAAAAACTGTGAAAGAAGTTATCGCAGAACATGGTGGTAAATTGGCCGGTTACGCGTATTACGTATTGGGTGAAGGCATCCAAAAACGCGAAGACAATTTGGCCGATGAAGTTGCCAAAATGTTGCAATAAAATTTATTGTAATAATATGTTTTTGTTTCGGGATTGGTTGTCAGAAAGAAAAAATCTGCCGATTAGTCCCGAATTTTTTTATCAAAAGGGGTAGATATATGGAATCGTACAAAATTAAATACATTGTTTGTGATGATTTTGGCTGTTCTGTTGTTATTGGCAAACAAAGTAAACAATGCTTTAAGTTAGGTGATGCAACGGTTAAAGGAAAAATGTCTGTTTCCAAAACTATTGATTTGCCTGCAAAAGCAGAATCAAATTTAAAGGTCGGCCAAAAAATAGTCGCTTTACAGGATAAATATTTTGGAATTGCAGATTATGTGTATTTGTACCATGGCGGAATGAGTTTTAATATGAAACCTGCCTCTTATGATAAATATTCATGCAAATGCTATATTGAAAATTTACCAAATTTGTTCAAAGACGGAAAATTGGACAGAATGAGATTCAAAATGGTAATGGTGCGTGAATGTTTGCGTCGCGGGTTGGTACCTTCTGTTGTTGCGTGGCGCAATTTGCGTAATGTATTTTTATTGGATGCATATTCGCCATTGGTACGGGAATAATTTGCAAATTTTGGTTAAATTTGCTATCATATACGAAAGAGAAAATAAAGGTTATATAACATGCAAAAAGATTTATTTACTGAATTAATAGAACGTGGTTTTATAAACCAAAGTTCAAATATGGATGCGGTGCGTGATTTATTAAATAATGACAAAATTACTGTGTATTTAGGATCTGATCCAACGGCAGATTCTTTGCATGTTGGACATCTGGTTCCTGTGATGATGATGAAATGGTTACAAAAATATGGCCATAAACCTTTGATGTTGGTTGGTGGTGCCACAGGTCGTATTGGTGATCCATCTGGTCGTGATACAGGCCGTCCAATGATGACAGAAGAAACATTGGCAAAAAACATAGCGGGATTGAAAAAATCTTATTCTAAATTCTTGAAATTTGGTGAAGGTGAATCTGATGCGCTGATGGTCGATAATTATGATTGGATGAAGGGTTATTCCCATCTGGATTTCTTGGCACAATATGGAACAGATTTTACTGTGCCACGTATGTTAACAATGGAAAGTGTGAAAAAACGTTTGGAAAATGGTATGACATTTTTGGAATTTAATTATATGACTTTCCAGGCGGTTGATTTCTTGACATTGTATCGTGAACATAATTGTACATTACAACTGTGCGGGGCAGACCAATGGGGTAATGCAATTATGGGCGTGGAATTAATTCGTAAAAAATGTGGCAAAGAAGTATTCGTTTTGTCTACATCTTTATTGACAGATGCTAATGGAAACAAGATTGGAAAATCTGCGGGTAATGCAGTTTGGGTAAATGAAGATAAAACAACCCCATATGAATACTATCAATACTTCCGCAATACACCTGATGATTTGGTTGAAAAATTCTTGAAAATATTCACCGAAATTCCATTGGAAGAAATCGCAGAATTGGCAAAAAAGCAGGGTGCAGAATTAAATGAAGTCAAAAAACGTTTGGCATTCGATGCAACTGAAATTGCCCATGGAACCGAAGCCGCCAAAGAGGCAGAATCTGCCGCGGCAGCTTTGTTTGGTGGCGGGGCAAATATGGACAATGTTCCAAGTTTCGAATTGAAAATGACAGAACCAATGGGAATTTTAGATTTCCTGTGTGCTGTAAAACTGTTTGATTCGAAATCAGAGGCACGCCGTATGGTAGAACAGGGCGGTATCCAAATCGACGGCGAAAAGATTACTGACAAAGAATACATTATGCAACCAAATGAATCAATTATGGTTCAACGTGGCAAAAAGGTATTTTTGAAAGTAGTAAATAAATAATAAGTTGTTGATTTTGTAATAAATATATTATAAAATCTGCGACATGTTGCGCCCATGGCTCAATTGGATAGAGCAACAGATTTCTAATCTGTGGGTTGCAGGTTCGAGTCCTGCTGGGCGCGCCAGAA